>JAJXXI010000176.1 GCA_021781185.1 bacterium | reverse complement strand
TGGCCGTTGACATACACCGGGATGTTCGTCAGCCCGAACGCCGGCAATGTGTTCGTCATCCCATACAGCGGCAGGTTGGTCAGGCCCCATCCCGTGGGATCGTTGACGATGGTGCTGCCGTAGGCATTCACGTAGGAATAGTTGGTGTGGATGCCGTAATAGGTGGCCAGATAATTGGACGGGCTGCTGCGGAACCAGTTGGTGGTGTAAACCCGCAGCAACCGGTCGGCGGCGGCGTTGAAAAAGTCCAGCGGCCGCCACGACATCAGGTTGGTCTCCGCGCCCGGCACAATGGCAATATGGGTCACGACGCCATAGGAATTGTAATCCACCACCGCGTTGGAATAGTTCAGGTTCAGCTTGCCGCTGTCCGCCGTGGACTCGGTGCCGAGCTGGTCCAGCAGCCGGTAATACGTGTAGCGGTCGTAAGAATCCCGTTTGGCGCCCGCGCTCAGCAGCCGGTTGGTGAAGCTGTTGACACCGGCAGAATAAGACTTCGCCGGATCAAACAAGTCATCCGGCAAAGCGAAGAAGCGGTTGGTGCTGTCCGAGCCCACCCACCGCACACTGGTGGAATCGTAATGCGAAGGCGCATTGTTTAACACCGGCAACACCGGGGTCGTCATCAGATTGCCCAGCGTGTAAGCGTCCACGCCCGACTTCATGATGCCGATGTAAAAGTTGATCAACGGAACGGCCAGTGAGTTGTAGGTATTGTCATACCGCCACGCGAGCAGCGATGCCGCATCGTAAAAGGCGTAGCCCCGGTTGGGATAGGCTGGCTGGCGATAATCATAATAATTGACGAGCGGCGGATCCCATTGATTGGTGTTCAAATCCGCAAGGAAACCCGCCAGATTCAGTTCCCAGGAACCGACCCCTTCGTTTCTGAAGTAGCCGTCCGAGGTGCCAATACTGCCGATTAGATTCTGGCTTCGGTTGAACACCTGGTTGTGAATGTAATTCAAATCCAGCGAATTGCCGATGGGCTGGGCGAGGAAGGCGTAGCGCGCGATGAAATGATTATTCGGCCCGTGCGGCTGGTCCGGATGCTCCAGCACGCCGATCCATTGCGGGTCGCCGACTTCCGTGCCGTATCCGTTGGTGTTCCCCAAATAATTCAGCAGCGCCACATTCGTGCCGGTGTCTTCAAACCGTCCATTGCGGTTCAGGTCCAGATAAAACCGGCCGGCCGGATCATTTGTGTCAATGGTGGTCATCACCGGCGCGCGGGGCAAAAACCACAGATTGGCGATGTTTTGATCCAAGTCATTGCCTGTGAGGGGGGTTCCATTCGGATAGAAATAGTTGACGTTGGTGGGGTTTGCGCCGGCGGCCGGATTGAACCCGTAGGAATTCTGGAAATTCGTGGAGACGAGCAGGGAATAATTGTAGTCACCGGTGTTGGTGGCAAGGATGCTGGCGGCGATCTGCGCCTGGGCGGCGGCCAGCGCGGAATCCGCCGCGATGCGGGCCGTGGCCGTATCCGAAGTGGCGGTGACGGCGTTCCGTTCGCGCCGGGAAATGGCCAGAAACGCCACCGCCATCACCAGCGTGACCGACAGCAAGATGAGCGTGATGATCAGGGCGATGCCGGAGGTGGGGCGCGTCACTCCGTGCGCGCCGGCGGCCAGGGGACTGACCGCCCTGCCCGATCTGTTTCCAATCGCAACTCGTGAATCGTAAATCGTAGATGGCAGTTTCATTGGTAGGCCGAGGTATCAACGTTCGGGATGGACACGCGCTGACGGAACAGATGCACCGCGCCGGACTGGCTGCTCAGATAATTGGTGCGCAACGTGTAAGTCGACAGCGCCTCCGCATGAGCCAGCGCCCGGTCTTCCAGCACGCCCAGATCAATCTCCACCGCCGCCGGCACCGCGTTGGAGTAAAACATAAAACCAACATCGCCAAATGGTGAAGCTGCCGGCGCGGGATAAAACAGCACGCTTTTATTGGTCACCCAGTTTCCAGCAAGGAGCTGGTAGGTATTGGTCATTTGATAACCGCTGTCATCATACGCGGATACCGACAGGTGAACCACGCCATTCAAGACGAGGTTGAGATTGGTCCATTGGCCGTTGTTGATGAGCGAAAAAAAGTTGTTGATCAGCACCACCGGAGGCGTCGAAAGATTGGTCTCCGCATAATAGCGGTAGAGCGGATACAACTGAGCATTGTTGGCGGAGTTTACCGCATAGCCAATACCGACCCATTTGGTGTTTTCGCGGCCAAGCAGAAAGAAGTAATCCAAGAAATTCGTCCGTTGGTTGCTGGTGCCGGGCAGGCTTTGTGGCAAGGGCGTATAAGCCAGCGATGAAACCCCAAAATAATTAAAATTATTGTCGGCGGAAAAAAAGTTCACCGGCCCATTGCTCGCCCCATCCGACGGCGTCATCGTGCGCACGTCGGAGGCGATCAGGTCCACGGCCGCCCGGCCGCCGCCGAGCACATCGGTCTGGGTGACGCTGGCGCGGAACGCGCGCTGCGTGCTGCTGAACACCGCCATGAGCGCCAGCACAATGAGCGAGAGCAGCGACACCACAACGAGCACCTCCACCAGGGTGAAACCGGCAAACGCCCAGGCGGCTTTCGCCAGGCTTTGGCACCAGTCAGAACGCCGGCGGGACCGGCGAACCGCAATGGCACCCAAAAGGCTGATTTCGCCGGTTTTTCCGGCCTTTACCGCGAAGACTTCAGTCTTCGTCGGAAGAGCTTCGGTCTTCATCGGAAAAGCTTCCGACCACATCGGGCGGGTGTGGGTTGCGACCGCGAGAGCGGCAACGGAGCCCGCGCCCAAGGCGGTGCCCGCCGCAGGCGGAGGGCCTCCAGCGGTGATGCCGGCGGGATTGGCGATGGCAGATTCAGGTGTCACGGCGAATTGGTAAAGGACTGCGGTTGATAAAAATAGAGCGGCTGCCCCCAATACTTTGCCGGCTGCAACTGCCCGGCGATGGTGGCGCGGAACGTGTGCCGGCCGGGCCCGGTTTTGCCATTGGCATACAGCGGCCAGAGGAAGGTCATACGCAGCTCGCGCTGGTTGGCGGCGAGTTGCGTGGCA
>JAJXXI010000425.1 GCA_021781185.1 bacterium | reverse complement strand
TGACGCCGGACGTTCGACGTTGAATGTCGGATCTGTTTTCATCTTCGAGGAAACAGCACCCACACCTGCTCCAGCGAACCAAGGTTCGCGCTCAGTTTCACCCGCGCCTCGGTGTAAAGGCCGTATTCCACGCTGCGCGAGTCCACAATCTGACCGATGGGGATGCCCTTGGGAAAAATATCTCCCAGACCGCTGGTCACCACTGCCTGGCCAGGCACGAGATTGGCGCTGCTGGCCAGATAGGTCAGCTGCACCAGCGAGGTGTCCACTGGACCGCTGGCGAGAATGACGCCCATGTCGCGGGCGGAATCTTCCACGATGGCGGAGACGCGGCAGTTCGGGTCGCCGATCAGGACGATTTCCGAGCTGGTGAGGCTGACGGAGCTGACGCGGCCCACCAGGCCTTCGTCGGTGATGACCGGCAGGTCTTTGCGGATGCCGTCGCGGCTGCCCAGGTCAATGCGCGCCGTGCGCCACCAGTTGGCGGGATCGCGCATGATGACCCGGGCCAGCTTCAATTTCCAAGGCGCCTGCCGCTGCCAGTTCACCAGCGTGCGAAGCTGGTCGTTTTCCCGGGCGATGGCGGCGCTCTGGACGGCCTGGGAGCGGAGCTGTTGGTTTTCGCGGCGGAGCCTGTTGATTTCCTGGAGCAGTTCGCGGCGGGGCAAAACGGAGTTGGCCAGGTCAAGGGGAAGCTGCTGCGCGGCGCCGGCCAGCCCAAACAGGGGCAAAAACCAACTGCCGAGGGCGAGTTTCAGGCGCTCGGTAGCGCGCGTGGGCAGGCTCAAAATGAGTATGGCCACGAACACCACCGCGCCGGTCGCGAGATAATTTTTTTGTTTGAACATCCGCTGTCAATAGTGACACAGGCATCTTGCCTGTGGCCACTACGGTGCGGTGAACTCCCGGGAAGAATCAGTATTTGGCGTTGGTGGCGACGCGTTTCAGGAATTCGATTTCCTGCAACACACGCCCGGTGCCTTCGGCGACGGCGCTCATCGGGTCGTCGGCGAGATGCACGGGCAGGCCGGTTTCGCCGGCCACGAGTCGGTCAATGCCGCGGATCAGTGATCCGCCGCCAGCCATCACCAGCCCGCGATCCACAAGATCGGAGGCGAGTTCCGGGGGGCAGCGTTCCAGCGTGATCCGGATGGATTCGAGAATGCTCGAAAGCGGTTCTTGCAAAGCCTCACGGATTTCCTCGGAACGAATGGTCAGCGTCTTGGGCAGGCCGGAGCTTAAATCGCGGCCTTTGACGTCCATCGTCAATTCCTGTTCCAGCGGAAATGCGGAGCCGATGCGTATCTTGATTTCTTCTGCGGTCCGTTCACCTATCATCAGGTTGTAGGCGCGCTTCATGTGCGCGACGATCGTGGAATCCAGCTCGTCCCCGCCCACCCGCAGGCTGCGGCTGAAGACGATGCCGGCGAGGGAGATGATTGCGATTTCGCAAGTCCCGCCGCCGATGTCCACGATCATGTTGCCCGCCGGTTCATGCACCGGCAGACCAACGCCAATGGCCGAAGCCATCGGCTGCTCGATCAAATACACCTCACGCGCGCCGGCGTGGGTGGCGGAATCTTTCACGGCCCGTTTTTCCACTTCCGTAATGCCCGAAGGCACGGCCACGACCACGCGGGGCGCGATTAATTTACGGTGGTGAACCTTCTGGATGAAGTGGCGAAGCATCGCTTCGGTGATCTCGAAGTCGGCGATCACACCGTCTTTCATCGGGCGGATGGCCACGATGTTGCCGGGCGTGCGGCCCAGCATCCGTTTTGCTTCGTCACCGACGGCCAGCACGTTCGTGGTGCCGGCCTGGATGGCCACAACTGAAGGTTCGCGCAGGACGATTCCACGATCCCGCACATAGACAAGGGAGTTTGCGGTGCCCAGATCTATTCCAATATCGTTGGAAAACAGGCTTTTGAATTGCTCGAGCATGAGTTTGCGCCTAACTCGTGAAGTAAATCCACTGCCAACCCAAAGGTCAAGCGGTGAATTGGCCTAATACTGTGATGATGCCGTCATTTCAGGGTTCTCTTCGCTTCGTTTGCCGCCGGAGCCGGACCGGACGGCGGCCGCCCGAAAATGGCCCCGTTGTGGTTGACAGGCGTGACCGGCAAATCCATGTTCCGCGCCATGAATTGGACTGAATCTCGCTGGCTGCCGGTAGTGCTGCTCGTCTGCTCGAACATCTTCATGACGTTCGCGTGGTATGGCCATTTGAAATACAAGGACAAGCCGTTGATCTTTGTGATTCTGACGAGCTGGGGCATCGCCTTGATGGAATATGTGTTCATGATCCCGGCGAACCGCTGGGGCAGCTCGGTTTACACCCCGGCGCAACTGAAGATCATCCAGGAGGTGGTCACGTTGTCGGTGTTTTGCGTCTTCGCCATGCTGTATCTGGGGGAGAAAATCCGGTGGAACTACATTGCGGCGTTCGGGTGCATCCTGGCGGCGGTGGTCTTCGCGTTTCTGCCGAAATCGTGACGGGCCGGCAAATCCGCTTGGCACTGCGGGCGGGTTCTGTTTAATTGGCCGCGCTTGATGAAACCTTTTTCCGCCATTGCGCTGCTTTGCTTCGCGGTGTTGTTCGTTTATGCCGCTGGCGCGCAGGAGGAATCCTCCTGGGAAGTGCAGGCGCTCAACCAAGTGCTCCCCGGGACGGCTGTGGGCGGGGTGGGGTATGATCCGGCCACGCGCCTGTGGTCCGGCACCAACGGCGTTTATGTGAAATATGGCAAGGTGACGATGACGGCAGACGCCGCCGTGGTGAGCCTGCAAACCGGCGAGGCGGTGGCGGACGGCCATGTGCGCATCGAGTCGGGCGATGGGCTCTGGGTGGGCGACCACATCACCTATAATTTCAAGACGCGGCAGATGACCAGCGAGCAGTTCCGCACCGGCAGGTCACCGGTCTTTGCGGGCGGCTCCGGATTGACCGCCGACGTGACCAATCACACCTACACGGCGACCAACGCGTATGTCACCACGGATGACTGGGCCGATCCGGCCTACAAAATCCGCGCCAGCCGCGTCCGGATCATCCCCGGAA
>JAJXXI010000724.1 GCA_021781185.1 bacterium | reverse complement strand
GCACCGGATCGCTGCTCTCGCGGCATTCGCGGGTGAGACAGGTGAAGATCGGAACATTGACGCCCGAATTTCTTGCCGCTTCATACAGGGCACGCAACATTTTTGCTTTGTCGGCGCACTTGAAGGCGTCGTATTCGTTTTCAATTTGCATCAGGATGATGCCTTTGCCGCCCTTCGGCTTGCGGGTGATCTGCTCCTGGGCAATCACCTTGCACACGGCGTCATACCAATGAACGCTCCAGGCGATGTCCGAGTCGTCAGCACTGCGCAGCCAGAAATTTGTGCCGGTGGCCGGCGCGAACTTCGCCAGCCAGCGCGGATAACCGCCACCCGCCCACTCGGCGCAGATGAACGGTCCGGGCCGGACGATGGTGTAAAAGCCGAATTCATTCTGCGCCATGTCCAGCCAGGCTTTGAACTCGGACAGGTCCACCTTGGAAAAATCGTTCAAGCCGGCGGGCATTTCGCGTTCATGCCAGTTCCACGGAACATAGGTGTCCACGGCATTGAAACCGGCCTCCTTGATTTTCTGAAACCGGTCGCGCCACAACTCACGCGGCACGCGGAAATAATGGAACTCCGCGCTGCGGACAAACGTGTCCCGACCGTCAATCGTCAGACATTGCCCGTCATAGCGGATTCGGTCCGGGTGCGAAAACTGTTTGGACGTCTCAGCCGGTGTTTGCGCCATGAGACTTGCGCTGTCAACTGAAGCAACCGCGCATAGCATCCAGAGAACCGTTCGGAATCCTTTCACGATATTTGATGGCATATTGTTCAAGGGTAAATCATTCGAAAGAACGTGTTGCTGTTCGTTGGTGAAATGGAGATGAAATTGCCGGCATCCGCTCCGGACACATCCTGCCAGTTGGTCGTGCTCAAGTTGGTGCTCATCTGCAATCGCCAGCCGGTATGGTCGGCCGACCAGTTCAGTTGAAACTGGCTGCCACTGATGCCGGCATTTATCTTTGGCGATGTCGTGGATACCGGCCTCGCACTTGCCTGCCCGGAGTCGGCGCTCTCGCCCAGCGCATTGACGGCAGACACCACAAAAAAATATTGTGATCCATTGGTCAGGCCCGAACAGGTGAAGGTGGTGTTCGCCACGTTGGTCGCAAGCACCGTGTAAGGGCCACCGACGGTGGTGCTCATCTTGACATTGTAACCCGAAGCATAATCAGCTCCGCTCCAGGTCAAGGTTATTTGGCCGTCTCCGACAACGGCCTTCAAACCGGTGGGCGTTGTCGGAAGATAAATCAACGTCGAAATTTCCGACGCTGCCAGAGCGCGATTGTAAATTCGAAACTCGTCAATCTGTCCGCTGTAATACGGATCGTTGAATTTTGATTTGCCAAGCTGATTGGTGATGGTGTCGCCCAAGCTCGCCGGGTTCAAGGTCATGCTGCTGTTCATGCCCACCATGACGCCGTTGGTGTAAAGCGTGCCGACGCCACCGGACAAGGTGACCGCCACGTGCGTCCAGATGTTGACGGGCAAAGGAGCCGCCCCATTGATTTGCTGCTCGCTGCCGTTGCAATTGGTGGTGATGGCGAACCGAAGCGCCCCGCCTCCGCTTTGAGGCGCCAGAAACATGTAGCTCTTGGTGCTGGAACCGAAATCGAAAATGCGCGCCCAGGTGCCGACCGAAGCGGGCCTCACCCAGGCGGCGATGGTGAAATTAGTCAAGCCGTTCAGCAGATTAGTTGGGCAATTCACATAGCCGGTGGAACCATCCAAGCTCACCGCATTGCCGATCTTTCCAGAACCCCAGCTCGAGCCGCCGGCCAAGGTTGCCGTGTTGGTGTTTCCCGAAGCATCCGCCGCCGTCGCCCCGCTGCTGGCATCAAATGGCCAGTAGGCAACCAGGCCATTTACCACGTTGGTGCTCCAGGTGGTAAAACTCCAGACGTTCCCCAGCGAGATGCCATTGGAATTCACCTCGTCCACGCGCCAATAATAGGTCGTGCCGGGAGCCAATGAAGCGGGCGTAAAATTCGTGGCGGTCTGTTGTCCTTGATATTCCAGGCTCCCGGGAACCGGATTCGTGCCAAAATAGACTTGATGCGCCGTGGCTGCGGCGCCGGCCTGCCAGCTCAGAGTCAACTGGGTGCCCAAACCATTCGCTCCATTCGCCGGACTTGGAGCGGTCGCAAACGGTGGAAGCACCGGCCCGGCATAATTGTAATGAAACCAGTCCACGTCAATGGATCCGCTGGGGCTGGTATTGTTGTAATTATAAATACCAATTTCGCTGCCGCGATAATTGGCCGAGGTCAACGCAAACGATCCTCCGAGCGGAGAAAAATTGATCCCATCGTAACTGTAAGCAAACCGCGCAGTCGAACTGCTGTCCACCTGTGTCCGGAAATAAATCGTCGTGTTCGTCACCGCCGGTCCGGTGGTGACGGATCCTTTGTCGTTGAATTTCAGGCTCCGGGCGGCTCCGCTCTGCACGACTCCAATGGTGCGATAGGTTCCGCCTCCGTCAAAAACCGCCAAGCCCGCCTCCTCGCCGTCAGCCAGGTTGGAAATATCCATTTTCACGTCCGCCCGCGCCCATTCACTTTTCATGTATCTTTGGCAAATGGTATTGCCGGCCTTGAAAAAATTGCCGGCGGCCAGCGGTTGAAAAGCCGACAACCGCAAATAACCGGGGCGGGCGCTCAGGGACCAGTAGTTTGAACGCGGCTGGTAATTCCACTGCCATTGCGGATCAAGATTGGTGCTGTTGAATTCATCGCTGCCTTGAGGCAAAACCACGGGGAAACCAATTGCGGGTTTGGTTCCGCTCCACACCATGCTGCCGATCCCGCTCCCGTTGGTGTCCACGCCGATTACCGGCCAGTTGTTCGTCCAGGTAACGGGCAGCAGACAGGCTGGACGCCCTTCCACCCCCATGTCACCCTGATGCGTCGAGAAATACCACGCGCCATCCGGCGTCTGAACCAGGCCGCCTTGATTCGGTTCGCGGTCATTCCCGGCGGTTTGATAAAGCTGATGTTCCTCGTAAGTTCCAACGTGTCCAGGCGATCCGCCGTTGCCCCAAATATTGGTTGCCCGCAGCATGAAGGCGTTTCGTCCGCTGGTTACCTTGCTGTGGTAGATGTAATAATAGCCGTTGAGCTTGTAAATCTTGTTGGCCTCCGCACCTGAGCCGGTATAAATCACGGTGTCCGTGGCGCTGATCAACCTGGTGCCATCGGAACTCATCTGCCACAAGTGCGTGGCGTAGCCTGCGGAAAAGCAGGTCCCGACGAAATAGATCGTTCCGTCGTCATCCTGAAAAGAACAGCAATCATCCCAGCCCGAACCCGGCAAAGCTGAATTGGTGTCGTAGCCGACATGTGTCAGCGGCGACCAAGGCCCCGTGGCATTGGTGGCGGTGCTCATGAAATAGCCGTGGTCGGGCGTGCTGAAATAACACCAGAATTTGCCGGCGTAATAGCGGAGGGAACCCGCCCACACGCCGCGCCCATAGGCATTCATCGTCGTGTAATCCAATTCCGGCCCGATTTGATCCAGGTCTGTCACCACATGGCTGATGCTTTGCCAGTTCACCAGGTCTTTGGATTGCAACACAGCCATCCCGGGAGACAACTGCATGGTCGAACTGATCATGTAATACGTGTCGCCCACCCGGATCACATCCTGATCGCTATAATCACCGGGGATGGTCGGGTTTTTGTAAGTGTTATCGCCTTGGTCGCCCCAACTGCTGTTGTTGGATGGAATCGGTTGGGCGCTGGCTTCGGTCGAATTGGTGCTTTCGCCAAGATAATTCGTGGCGGACACCACATAGAAATACATGACGCCATTGGTCAGGCCTGTGTCGGTCCAGGTTAGCGCCGCCGTGTTCGTCGCAATCAAAGAATAAGGTCCACCGCTGGTCAGAGCGCGTTTGACATTGTAACCGGTGGCGTTGGTGGCGGCATTCCAATGCAAAACCACGCTTGCGTTCCCGGGTGTTGCCATCAATCCCGCCGGCGCATCCGGCGGGATTGATGGCAACACGCGATTCGGCCCCAGTGCATCGCTGGCGGCGATGTCATCCGCTTCGAGCGCCCCATTGTAAATCCGAAACTCGTCCAGATTCACGTCAATATAAGGGTCGTTGTAAAGAGATCGCCCAATGTAGCTGAACAAATCATTCACCGAACTCAACGGAATCGTCACCGAAGAATTTTGCGCCACCAACACGCCGTTGGTGTAAAGCGACAGACTCCCCTGCGACGGATTGAACACCGCCGTCACATGCAGATTGGTCATCAAACCCCAGTTCCCGGAGGGATTGGGCGCGGTGTTCTGTTCGCCGGAATAATTCGAGGGCGTGATGGCGATGCGCCCTTGTTTCGGCTGGCAAAAGAGATAACTGTTGCCCGAACCGCCGCTGGAGTTGCCAAAGCCGAAGATAAAACAGTTGTTGGGCAACTGCGACGGAAACGTCACCCACGCCTCAATGGTCACCGCCGTGTAGTTGTTCAATATGCCCGCCGGCAATTGCACGTATTGTGAACCAGCCGCGGACAATGCAAGCTGGCCGCCGCCGAATGTCCCGCCGTTCGGCAACGTGCCGTTCCACGCGGAACCGCCGACGGAATCGGAGACGTTTGTTCCCGACGCTTCACTGAAACTGTAGCGATGAACCAATGATGCCGTATTTGAAACCACTGTTGCCGACACCTGCGAAGAAGCCGGGCTTTCGCTCCCGCCGTAAATCATCGAAAGGACGTAGTAATACGTTCCATCGTTGGTCACGCTTGAATCCGTGAAACTGGTCCCGGTAACATTGGCGATGAGCGTATAAGGTCCGCCGTCGGTAAATGAGCGTTTTAAGTTATAGGAAACAGCGCCATTGAAAGCATTCCATTGCAGGTTCACGACCGAATGGCCCGGCATCGCGCGCAATCCCGTCGGCGGGAGATTGAAAGCGTCGTCCCGGATCACCGTTCCGTGCTTGACGATGCTCATTCCCGGTCCCGGCAAATAAATGAGCGGCGACCAGTTGGTTAAATCCGGGCTGGTCATGTATTGAGCCACATCATACATCGGATCCACAAACATCATCCACGAGCCATTGGTCAATTGAACCGCACACGGTCCTTCCAGATTAGCCCAATTGGTATTATTCGGCAGCCAGGTCCACGGTCCGGTGATGTTCGGCGCGGTCGCATGTTGCAACAGGTTGCTTTTGGTAAAGCAGTGCCAGATACCGCCCACTTTGAGAACTTGCGTGTCGAGATACATCGAACCGATGCCAATGTCGACCGGACCGCTCCAACTGGTCAAATTGCTGCTCGTCGCGGTATAAAGGTAAGGCCGCAAATCACTGCTCGCAGACGAGCAATTGACGGTGAACTCGGGCAAACCGCTGCTGCCCACCACCCACTCCGGCGCCCAACTCAACTTCACCCCCGGAATGTTCGTCGTGTAAATTGAAGACATCGTGTTCCAATCCACCAAATTGGTGCTCCAGGCCAGGCCGACAAAATTCTGGTTGGCGTAAGGATTGTTGTAAGGCGGCGCGGTAAACACGACGTAATACCGACCGTTGTATTTCATGATGCTGGGATCGCGCAACGAGCCGGTCGGGCCGCCGTAATCCGAATTCGAGTAGAGGGTAAAGTTGGTCCCATCGGCGGAAGTGTAAATCCGCAGCAGCATTTCATTCGCCTGATCTCCTGTAAACGTGGAAAAAACATACGTCGGAGGCGCGGCGGCGGTCGCTGAATTCGCGGCTTGAAACACCAACGAAACGATCGCCGCAGTCTGGAATACGGACCGAATATATTTGCCAAGCCACATAAAACTAACTTCCGTCACCCGACTTCTATTTTGCTATGTTTTCCCCATCAGCACGCAGCAGAACCGCTCCGTGCGATGGAACTTGCACACTGAATTTCCCTTCAAAAGTGCCGAGGTCCTTGTGCGCCCAAAGGTCGCGCAGTTTTTGTTTGCCGGTCAATCCCGCGTCGCTCCAATTCAGTTCGACCGGCTGTGCCGCATCACTGCGATTGAACAGACCGATGGCCTTGCTGCCGTCCCGGAGATCCTTCACCCAAATCTCCGTTCCTTTCGCCTGCACAACACGTCGAGCCGGGCTGCCCAGCGGGTCTTGATTCACCGCCAACACTTCGTCGTTGGTGAGCAGCGACAACGTCCAGCCATCCAAATCCGGCAGATTGGCGCCAAGCATGAGCGGCGATGGCGCGAGTGCCCAGAGCGACATCAGCGTGCGCTGCTCGTCGTGCGTGAACCGCGTCTGCCGGTCGGGCCCCGCGATGGTGCATTTGATCCCGATGTGACCAAACGGAATCATGTCCGCATCCGGCCAATGCCCCGGCCCGCCGACGCCCTGCCATTGCGCAAGCAAATCAAATTGATGATTCAAGCCGGAGCGATACGTGTCGCCCCATTGATCCCAAAAGTCGCCGGAAATGCGCCACATGTTGGCCTGCTTGGAAATATTCGCCGCTTCTTTCCGGTCGGTCGGCCCCGGCGAAGTGCTGAACACAATCGGGCGACCGCACCGGTCAAGGGCTTTACGAATCATCTCGATCTCGGAGGCGTGGTAGGGCCGGGAAAGGTCGTCCACCTTGATGAAATCAATTCCCCACGAAGCCCACAACCGGGCGCACGAGTCATACCACGCCTGCCCGGCCTCATTGTTGCGGACGCCAAACATGTCGGGACACCAACCGCAAATACTGTTGGTGTCAGCGGCGTCCGCCGCGGTGAAGTGGCTCTCTGCGATGGGTGTCCGGGCACGAACCGCTTGTCGCGGGATGCCACGCATCATGTGAAAACCGAACTTCAATCCCAGCGCATGAATCTGGTCGGCCAGCGGCTTGAAACCTTTGCCGTCCACTGCGGAGGGAAAGCGGTTCGTGGCCGGAAGCAGACGCCTAAATTCATCCGCGAAGAGTTGTGCATCGGCGCGATCCCGGTTGAAATTCCGGTCGTCATAGGATGAAACCGAGTCATACCAGCGCGCGTCAATGACGATGTATTTCCAGCCGTGGGCCAGCAGGTGTTCCTGCATGTAACGGGCATTGGCCAGCACTTGCTTCTCATTTACGCTCGTGCCCCAGGCATCGTAGCTGTTCCAGCCCATCGGCGGAGTTGGTGCCCAGTTCCAATAAGACGGTTCTGCACCTGCGCGAAGCGTGATCATAGAAGTGGCAGCAACAGCGAGTATGATTGATGAACTGATGAGTTTCATTTGGAGATGTATTGCATTGTTGCGTGATCAAAAACCGTGGTGGTAAAAACTTCCTTCTTCCCGCCAGTGACCGCCAAGCCAGTCAGACATTGATTCGGCATCTTCACGGTGCTTGCGCCGACCTTGAACCAATTCGTGCCGTCAACGGATTGATATCCGGTGAACACGTCGCCGGCCCGCTGGATTTTGAACCATACCGGCAGCCAGGTGTAATCGTTGCCCGCCTGTGAAGTCATGACTGCGCCCGCGTCGGCCCGCGCTCCGAATCGGCACTGGCGATCTCCCACACCGCCCAGCGTCAGCGCGACCATTTTTGCATCCGGAGCAAGCGACTCGCGCACCATCAATCCGATTTTGCCCCAGCCGATTGGCCCCGCACTGACCATGCGGGCCTTAATGGCAAAATCACCGTTCACCGCATGATGGGTAAAATTAAGCGCGTCCGACTTGCCACTAATCTTGCCGCCAGCGCCTTTCGTTATGAAGGTATTTTGGCTGACCATGGCATAACTCGCACCGCCAGCCCGGCCAACCTTGCCGATGTTGGCGCTGGACCAATCAGGGGGAAGCGCCCCGGCAGCAGCCGGCTGTGCTGCCACTGGCTTGGAGTTCTCGCTGACGCCAGCCTGATTCCTTGCCGCGACGACATAGTAATAGGTCACGCCGTTGGAAAGCGAGGTGTCCGTGTATTGCGGCGCTGAATCGGCGTTCCACGAAGCGATGTCCTTGAACGGCCCGTGTGAGTCGGTGGAACGACCAACGACATAGCCTTGCGCGGTGTCGTTCGGAGATTTTCCCCAGTTCAGGAACACCCGCGAAACGCCCGCCTCGGCCTTCAGTCCAGTCGGCACGGGCGGAATTGGATTCGGCGGAAATGGCGAAGCCGCCGCATCCAGTGTGAAGGTCAGCGTGCCGTAACCAAAATGATCCATGCTGCCAGGTTCCGGCCGCATCAATTGCGCCATCGCCTTGACATACGGAGTCGGCAGCCCTTTCAACACGGCGTAATGATTGTAGATCAATTCCCACACCGGACGGTCATCCAAACGCCCCAGCCCGTTGATGGAAAGATAACATTGCCGAGCATTCGAGCAGTTGTTGTAGAACGTGTAGGGAATGGTTGAAGCCGGATACGACAGATTGCACTTGGCGACGTATTCCGCTCCGGCCAGAAGGCGGTTGTTCGCGAAGCCGAAAAGATCGTCCCCCTGATTCCAAGCCACCTGACAGGCGCTGCCCAGCAGGCCGATGCCAAGCTGGGCGTGCTCCTGATCGCGACCGCTTTCCTGCCACTGACCAAGATTATCCGCATACAAATACGGAACGGCATTGGAAATACTGCCCATCCCCGCCCCGTGTTCAAAGTATTCGATTCCCTCGTGATAGAAGTTTGTGTTGTCGCAAAGCACCCCCATCGCAATCAACGCGCCGATGTTGCACGCATCCCAGTTGGCCCAGTAAGCGCTGATGCAGGCGCCGTTGTGACGCGTTAGAAAATCGTGACAAACCGGATAACAAAACCGGGTCATCATGTTGGTGAACCGGTTGAAATCCGCCGGTTTCCAGCCGGGATAGATGCGCAACAGTTCTCCCGCGAGGGCAAAGTGGAAAATGGGGATGCCGATCAATCCCGGCATGTCCTGTCCGGAGGGAACCTGATTCACGGACGCCGACCAGGCGTTGAAAATTCTCACCGCGCATTCCGCGTAACGGGTGTCACCGGAAACATACCAGCGCAACGTGTTGAGATAGGCGGCGTGCGCATCCTCATCCGCCCGCTGCCGGCTCACGCCCATGTTGGCATGGGCGGCGGGCCGCCAGTTGCTCCGCGCTTGCGGATCCTTCAGCAGTCTTCGCCAGTCATCAATCCACGGATGATTCCCCGCGAGCACATTGGTTTTCATCCGCTGAAGATCCGCCACCGTTTGCAAGCCGCCCGGATGAACAAACGGCCGCGCCCACGCCGCCGCCGCCGAAACCATTATTGCAAAAATAGCTAACGATTGTTTCATAAAAGTTTTTTTGTTTCCGCCGCTGTTATTCCGGTCATTCCGTGTTCCCCATTCAAGGATACACCAAACGGAAAACCACACTCTGGTTTGATGGTGCCGCGAAAACTGCTATCGCAGAGGAAGACTGCCCTGAAACGAAAACGCCGCCAAGCTGGTTATATCCAAATTGACGGCGCGATTCCTACTGAACAGACTTTAATTCTTCTTGCCGCGAATGATGGAAACCAGGCTCAGAAGGCCGCAGCCAAACACGGCCATGACGGACGGTTCGGGCACCGCAGCCAGCGTCAAAATCCCCTGACCACCGACGGACGAATAAGTGAATTGGCTCAAGTCAGAAACAGTGGAGCCGTTCACTTGAAGGTCGCCGGCCGTGGCCAAGGAGGTGAAATCTGACTGTTGCCAGCCATAAAGTGACAGGGCTCCGGTTGCGCCGGTTTGGAAGTTGATTAAACCAGTGGCGCTGCCACCGAGACTGCCCACCCTGAACGTGGATTTGCTGGCATCAAGCGCCGCATACACGCCCGTCATTTCGAACGTGCCATTCAAAATATTAATCTTGCCGCTGCTGCCTGCAAGCACACTTGTTGCCACGGTTCCTCTGTTCAAGCCGGTGTATTTCCCGCCCAAGAAGAATGGCAGAGCCATTGAATCAAGCAGTGTCCCGGCATTCAAGTTAAGGATACCGCTGCCGCCGTCAGAGCCAACGCGCATTTGTGATTCGCCATCGTTCGCAGCAATCCCCAATGAAACACTCAGGCTTCCGCCGTTCAGATTTAGGGTTCCATTTCCCGATCCACCGTTTCCGATGGCCAACCGCTGCTCCTTGGAGCCAGCAATATTCCAACTCACCGCGCCGCCGTTGATCGTCAGCGTTCCCGTGCCACGCTGGCCGACACCGCCACCCCATTGGCCGTTGTTATTAATATTCAGCGTGCCGGTCGAAGCCACCGTAATTGAGCCGGTCGGAGGCGGCGAACCGACACCATTCCAATTGGCAATCTTGAAATCGTCAGCATTGACGGTCAACGTGCCGTTTTGCACCGTGAGGCTTCCATTGCCGCCAGCGCCGTTGCCAATGTAATCATCTTGGGCACC
Organism: bacterium; assembly: GCA_021781185.1. Taxonomy (GTDB): domain Bacteria; phylum Verrucomicrobiota; class Verrucomicrobiia; order Limisphaerales; family UBA11358; genus UBA11358. The sequence continues at coordinate 2,147 of JAJXXI010000724.1, read as the reverse complement.
ACTGGTGCTCCCCGGAGTGCCGATGGTTGAACTTCCCCCACCCATGTCGTTGACTGCGGTGGTGTTCAAGGTGCCACCGGTATATTGCGCCTGGGCGGATTGGGCCAGGCCAACGGCCACAAGTGCGCAGCACGTGTTTAACAGGATTTTTTTCATTTTTGCTTTTTTGGGGTGTTTCGGCTATTTCAGGTTTCTGCAACACTAACTTCACAACCAGTCGTAACCGCCTGTTTATTGGCGCTCCCGTTGGGTGTGTAACGACAGTCTCAAGCTTCGCCGGTTGAAACAATTGGAATTATGCTATCTCTGTAAAGCTGATCGCGCCTCCGGTTGCGCCCCAACTCACGCTCACCAGGCCGCTGCCCGGACTCGGAGCAAGACTCGTCGGCATGTCCGGCGGCGGGGTGACCAACGTGCCATACCAGGTGACGTGCAGCGGGTCGGTGACGACGACATTTAAAATCGAGATAAATCCCGCCACTGAACATCTGGTCGCCCGCGTGCGGCACGAGTTGCGCGGTTCAATTGCTGTTGTGCGGCGTGAACTGCGCCGAACCGCCAGGCGGAATATCAAATTGATTGGTCAGACCGCCGTATTGAACAATGCAGTTTGTGCCGTTGATGCTGTGAATCGTCGCCGAGATGAGATGTGAATTTGTCCAGGTCATGTCCACGCTGAACCCGCCCCGAGCTCGCAGACCGGTGACCGAGCCGGACGGCCACGCCGATGGCAGTGCCGGCAGCAGGACAATTTCCCCCTCGTAACTTTGCAGCAGCATTTCCGAGATGGATCCCAAGATGCCAAAGTTGCCATCCAATTGAGGCACGCCGTCGTAACCGCCGCCCGAATCAGAGTAACGACAGAGTAGATTCGGTTCAAGACAGGGATTGGAAAACAACAGCGCGAGGCGGTGATGCGCCTGCTCGCCGTTTCCCAGCCGCGCCCAAATCGCGGCGCGATTCACAAACTGCCACTCGCACACCTCGCCCGGATCGCCGCGGGCAATGAGGCTCACAGCGGCAGCTTTGGCCAGCGCAGGCGTTCCGTCCGGCGTGATTTGGTGCCCCGGATAAACGCCGACCAGATGCGAGGTGTGGCGGTGCTCGTCGGTCTGGCTGTCAGCGGTGTAAAGCCATTCGCGTAGCTCGCCCCACGGCCCGACGCGCGGCTTAAGCAGGCGATTCTGCAAATCTTGAACGGTCGCGCGATAAACCGAGTCCGTGTTCAGAATCGAGCTGAAGCGGAGGTAATTATCAAAAACGTCCCAGACCAGCTCCTGATCATAAGTCACACCGTTTTCCGCCGACGGGCCATGTTCAGGCGACCAGCCTTGCGGCGAAACCAACGTGCCATCCGAATTCGTTATCAACCGGTCCTGCCAGAACTCGCAAAGTTCCTTCGCCATCGGATAGGCGTAGTTCCGCAAAAAATTCGTGTCGCCCGTGTAATAATAATGCTCCCACACCGGCATGCACATCCAGTCGGCACCCGGCAAATCCCAGTTCCAACCCATGCCGCCGTTGAGGTTGAGCGATGTGCGCACCGACCAGCCGCGCGTGTGAAACGCATTGCTCGTGGCCCAGCGCCATGCAGGCAACTGGCTCTGAATGTAATTGAACAACGGCGCAGTGCATTCGGAAAGGTTGGCGACTTCGGCGCCCCAGTAATTCATCTGGATGTTGATGTCCGTGTGATAATCGCTGTGCCACGGCGCGGTGTTGCTGTCGTTCCACAAGCCTTGAAGGTTTGACGGCACGCCGTTGGACCGAGAACTGGAAAGCATCAGGTAACGGCCATATTGATAGAGCAACGCTTCCAAATCGTGATCGTCATCCGCACTGTTGGCAATGATGCGCTGGTCGGTGGGCAGATTGGTGCGGCTGGACGGCTCCGAGCCCAGATTGAGGGAAACGCGGTTAAAGTAATGTTGAAAATCCGCGATGTGCGCCGCTTTCAATGTCGAATAACTTTTGGCTGTTGCGGCGGCGATTTGAACGGCCACTGTCGTTGCCGGCGCAATGCCGCTGTGATAGGACTTGGAATAATCCATCACATAATCCGTCGCCAGCGCGACAAGGATGGTGAGGCTCGTGCAGTTGGTGAAGGAAACCACGCCACCGGTGCTGGTGACGGTGCCGCCGGAATT
>JAJXXI010000464.1 GCA_021781185.1 bacterium | reverse complement strand
CCCATGCCAAGGGCTTGCCGGTGATTTACCACGGCTGCGGCAACGTGAAATCCATTTTTGCAGATTACATTGAGACGGGCATTGACGCCTACAATCCGCTTGAAGTGAAGGCGGGCATGGATGCGGTGGAGTTGCGCCGGCAATACGGCCACCGCATCGGCTTCTGCGGCAACAGCGACATGCAGGTTTGGGAAGCCGGCGACCGCGACGCCATCCGGCGCGAGGTGTTGCGCAAGCTCAACGCGGCGAAGGGCGGCGGCTATATTTTCCAGTCCGATCACTCGGTCAGCAGCGCCGTCTCCGGGCAGACTTACGATTACATCGTGCAGCTCGTGCGGGAGTTTGGAAATTATCCGCTCCACCTGCCGGCGGAATTTGAGGAGAAGATTTAAACCAGACCGCCAATATGAAACGCCACGCTTCAGTCATCGGCCTCCGCCCGGAAAAGGTTGAAGAATATAAAAAGCTGCACGCCGTCGTCTGGCCGGAGGTGGTGCAAATGATCAAGCGTTCCCAGATCAAAAACTACTCGATTTTTCTGCGCCAGCTCGCGGACGGACGGCATTACCTGTTCAGCTATTTGGAATATGCCGGTGACGATTTCACCGGCGACATGGCGGCGCTGGCGGCCGACCCTGCCACGAAAGCATGGTGGGCCGTCTGCATGCCATGCCAGCAACCGCTCCCCCACCGCGCCGCGAACGAATGGTGGGCCGAGATGGAAGAAGTCTTCCACTGCGACTGACGATGAACTGCTTCAACGAATGCATTCTCGCCGCGCCGCACCGCCTCGCGCTGCCGATCGCGGTTTACCCCGGCCTGGCGCTGACCCGCGCGCGGGTTTGTGACGTGGTGAGCGATCCGCAGTCCCAGTTTGAGGCGCAGATGGCGTTGCACGAGCGCTACCAAACGCCGATTGTGCTTTCGGCAATGGACTTGAGCGCGGAAGCCGAGGCGTTTGGCTGCACGCTTTATCTTTCCGAAAACGAAGTCCCGTCTGTCACCGGCCGGCTGGTGACGACGCTGGAGCAGGCGCAAAAACTTGTCATGCCGCAGCCGGGCGACAAGCGCACTGCGGTTCATCTCGAAGTCGTGCGACGTCTGCGCCGGCTGCCGGGCCGGCCGCTGGTGCTGGCGGGTTGCATCGGGCCCTTCTCCCTCGCAGCCCGGCTGGTCGGCGTGAGCGAGGCGATGGAATTGACCGTAACGGAGCCGGACCTGATTGCCGCCGTGCTGAACCGGAGCGCGGCGTTTCTCATTGAATACATCCGGGCGTTTCGCGCGGCGGGCGCGGATGGCATCATCATGGCCGAGCCGGCGGCGGGCTTGCTGTCGCCGCGCAGCCTGGCGTTCAATTCCAGCGCGCCCATCAAAACCATCGCGGCTGCGGTGGACGATGAACGTTTCGCCATCATCCTGCACAATTGCGCGGCGAAAATGCTGCACCTCCCGGCGATCCTGGAAACAGGATTGAAGAGCTTTCATTTTGGCCCGCCGATGGACATCGCCACCGCGCTGGAAAAAGTTCCATCCGACGTGGTTCTGTGCGGCAACCTGGATCCTTCCGCTGTGTTCTGCCAGTCACCGCCGCAGGAAATTCATGCCCGGGCCACCGCCTTGCTGGCCGCGACCGCAGGCCGACGCAATTTCGTTCCCTCCTCCGGCTGCGACTTGCCACCGCATGCGTCGCTCGCCGGGCTTGACGCTTTTTTTGAGGCAGTCCAGGCACCTATCGGAAGACAGGAGGAGAGCAATTTAAAAGGATTGATTGACCCTGCGCTGATGAGCGTTTAACCATTAAAACACACCCCAGTCATGCCAAACCTCCAAATCCTCCACGATGCCGTCCTGAACGGCGACGCCAAAACCGCCAAAGCCACCACCGAAGCCGCGCTGGCCGCCGGCCATGAGCCGTTGAAACTCGTGCAGGAATATATGATGCCCGCGATGACCGAGGTGGGCCGGCGCTTTGAATGCAACGAATATTTTGTCCCGGAGCTGTTGCTTGCCGCCCGCGCGATGAAAGCCGCGCTGGAACTGGTGCGACCGTTGCTGGCCGCCCAAGGCAATCAGCCCACCGGCCGGGTCGCGCTGGGCACCGTGAAAGGCGACATGCACGACATCGGCAAGAATCTTGTGGCCGCCATGCTGGAAGGCGGCGGTTACGAAGTCATTGATCTGGGCGTCAACGTGTCACCGGAACAATTCGTCGCGGCCGTCCGGGACAAGGGCGCGCAAATCGTCGCCCTCTCCGCATTGCTCACCACCACGATGCCTTCGATGAAAGCCACGGTGGACGCCCTGAAAGATGCCGGCGTGCGGGACCGCGTCAAAGTCATCGTCGGTGGCGCGCCCGTGACCCAGAAATACGCCACCGAAATCGGCGCGGACGGTTTCAGCGAAAGCGCCGCCGGCGCCGCCAGCCTGGCCAAACAAGTCATGGGCTGACCGGCGCGAGCCGCCCTTTTTATGACTGATCAACAATGGCAGACATTGCTCGCCGTGATTCGCGGCGAGCCGGTGCGGCCCGTCCCCACCGGCTTCATCATTGACAGCCCGTGGCTGCCCAACTGGGCCGGGCATTCCATTCTCGATTATCTCGCCAGCGGCAGCCTCTGGTTTGCCGACCATCAGAAGGCGCAGGCGGCCTTTCCGCAGGCCTGGTTTCTGCCGGGCTTCTGGTCCGAGTTTGGCATGTGCACCGAGCCCTCGGCCTTCGGCGCGGTCAGCGTCTTTGAGGAAAACGCCTTTCCGTTCGCGAAGCAACTGCTGCCGACCGTCGAGGCCGCCGCCAGTCTTGAAAAACCGAATCCTCGCACCGACGGTCTGCTGCCCATGGTGATCAAGCGCCTGCACCACTGGCAGCCGGAAATCGAAAAATCCGGCCATAAAATCCGCTTTGCCGTTGCGCGTGGCCCGCTGAATGTCGCGTCGTTTCTGCTGGGCACGACGGAATTTCTGATGGCGCTCAAGACCAATCCCGAGGCGATGCACCGGCTGCTCAACCTGATCACCGACTTCCTCGTGGAGTGGCTCGCCTGGCAGCGCGAATGTTTTCCAACGATTGACGGCATTCTGGT
>JAJXXI010000075.1 GCA_021781185.1 bacterium | reverse complement strand
GACCATCGCGAGATTGTTGATGGCAAAGCCGTCCGCCGCGACTGCGAGGCCGGTGAAAGAGTTGAGCAGGGAGATGACGACCGGCATGTCCGCGCCGCCAATCGGCAGGACCATCGCCACGCCAAAAAACAGCGCGAGGGCGAACAGGATGAGGAACGCGGTGGTCACCTGGCCGCCGGAGGAATTCACCGTCAGCCAGACGCACAGGCAAAGGATGACGAGCAGGATGAGGCCGTTCAGGATGTTCTGGCCGGGAAACGTGTGCGGCTTCTCGAATTTCCCCTCCAGTTTCAGATACGCGATGATGCTGCCGGAAAATGAAAGCGAGCCGATCAACGTGGCGAACAACATCGCGCCGGCGATGAAGGCGGTGGTTTCCTGAATCACGGGAAGAGTGATCCCGGCGACTTCCGGCCCGTGCGCGCCTTTGATGAATTCCAAACCCGCCACCAGCGCCGCCGCGCCGCCGCCGAGGCCGTTGAACAGCGCCACCATTTGCGGCATCGCCGTCATCTTCACCGAATAAGCGCCAATGGCGCCCATCACCAGACCGATGACAATGCCGATCGCGATAAGGGTGTAATTGAAGTTCCAGCCCTGCGACCAGACATATTCACCACCGGGTTTGTGCAGCACCAGCAGCGCAATGAGCATGCCCGCCGCCGCCACGAGATTGCCAAACCGCGCGGTCTTGGGCGAACTCAGCAGCTTGATGCCGATGATGAACAAAACCGCAACGCCGATGAAAATCAGTCCAATGGTCGAGTTCATGGTTTCTTTTTCTTGAACATTTGCAGCATCCGGTCCGTGACCATGAAGCCGCCGAACACGTTGGCGGATCCGAAAATCACCGCCACAAATCCCAGCGCCTGCGCCAGCCCCGTGGACGCATCCGCGAGCACCAGAATGCCGCCGAACAGAATGATCCCGTGAATGGCGTTGGTGCCGGACATCAACGGCGTGTGCAGCATCGAGGGCACCTTGGAAATGACTTCAAATCCAACGAAAACGGCGAGGATGAAAATAAAGAGGATGTTGGTGTCCATAAATCACGTGGGTTGGGCGATGAGTTTTTCGTTTACGATTTTGCCGCCGTGCGTGACGAGGCAGCCCTTGATGATTTCGTCATCCAGCTTGAGCACAAACCGCTTCTCCTGTTTGTCCCAGAATTCCTCGATCAGCGCCGTGAGGTTGGCGGAATACACCTGGCTGGCGTGCAGCGGCACGCGCCCAGGCAGATTCGCCATGCCGACAATTTTCACGCCGTTGCGATCCGTCACCTGATCATAGACCACGCCTTCAACGTTGCCTCCGGTTTCCACCGCGAGATCCACGACCACGCTGCCGGGCTTCATGGCATTGAGCATTTCGGCGGTGACGAGAATCGGGGCCTTGCGACCAAACACCTGGGCGGCGGTGATGACGATGTCGGAATCGCCACAAGTCTTTCGCATCGCATCGCGCTGCTTCTGGATTTGTTCCTCGGTCAGCGCTTTGGCGTAGCCGTCCTTCGTCTGCCCGGTTTCGCCGACGTCAATTTTGAGGAACTGCGCGCCAAGCGATTTGACCTGCTCCTCGACGACCGGCCGCGTGTCGTAGGCCGTGACTTTCGCACCGAGACGTTTCGCGGTAGCAATCGCCTGCAATCCCGCAACGCCCACGCCGATGATGAACACCTTCGCGGGCAGGATCGTGCCTGCCGCCGTGGTCATCATGGGGAAAATTTTGTTGGCGTATCGCGCGGCCAGAATGACCGCTTCGTAACCGCCGAGATTTGCTTGTGATGACAACACGTCCATCTTTTGCGCACGAGTGGTGCGGGGAATGAATTCCATGCTGATGGCGCTGACCCCACGTTCGGCGAAGGCCTGGACCAATGCCTTTTCTTTGAAGGGATCGAGCAGGCTGGCGTGAATGCAGCCGGGCTTGAGCAGGACGATTTCCTCCACCGCCGGCTTGCGCAGGCGCAGAACGATGTCGGCGGAACTGAGGAGCGCCTGGCGGTCGGTGGCAATGGTCGCGCCGGCTTTGACATAAGCTTCGTCCGCATGGCCGGCGGCCTGGCCGAGGCCGGCCTCGACTTCGAGTTGCGCGCCGAGTTTGAGAAGTTTGGCGGCGGAGTCCGGCGTCAGTGGCGCACGGGTTTCGCCCAGATGAGTCTCACGTGGAACGGAGATTTTCATGGCTGGAAGCTAAAGTCAGACTACCAGCCAGAAAGAGGGTGTGAAGCTAATTCTTGCCGTTAACCACCCGTCGGTTGGAGGGCGCTTGAATCCGTTACCGCCGCCACTTCACTTCCGCCGGCGGGCGAAACTGACGCAACTGCTGCAAAATTTCTGTTGCCTTGTCGGCCACGAGCACGAGTTCGCGGTGCTGCGGCCGAATGAACCCCTCCTTCTGCGTATGATCCAAAAAGTTCAGCAGCGGCCGGTAAAATCCCGCAATATCCAGCAGCCCAAACGGCTTGGGATGCCAGCCGAGCTGGCTCCAGGCGAGCACTTCAAAGAATTCCTCAAACGTCCCGTAGCCGCCGGGCAGCGCGATGAATCCGTCGGACAACTCGGCCATCAGCGTTTTGCGTTCGTGCATGGATTTCACCACGCGCAGGTCGGGAAGCTTTTCATGCACGACTTCCTTGATGACCAGTTTTTCAGGAATCACGCCGATGACGTGGCCGCCGTGTTTCAGCGCCGCATCCGCCACGATGCCCATCAGGCCGACCATGCCGCCGCCATAGACCAGCTCAATCCGCTCCCGGGCGAGCAAAGCGCCGAGTTCGTGTGCCGCCGCCGCGTATTCGGGGCGGACACCTTGGTTCGATCCGCAATAAACTGCGATGCGTTTCATTTTTTCGGTTTGGGGGGAAAGTTGTTTGTGGCGGAAACACGTCACTAAATGGTCGTTCACCATGCCGACGGCCTGCATGTTGGCGTAGCAAATCGTGGAGCCGACAAACTTAAAGCCGCGTTTCAGCAAATCCTTGCTCATCGCGTCGGAAATGGCCGTCCGGGCCGGAACCTCCTTCATGCTTTTTCGATGATTGATGATCGGCTCTCCATCCACGAACCGCCAGAGATACGCAT
>JAJXXI010000357.1 GCA_021781185.1 bacterium | reverse complement strand
TGGCGGCATCATCGGCCGGATGGAAAACCGCGCGATGGTGCGCACGTTGCGCATTCACATGCACCGGTTCCACCCGATCCTGCTCAAACGGCACGCCAGCGTTGCGCTGGTGGACACCCAGCCAGCATTTAAAAACAACCCTTTTCCCGGCAATCGCAAGGCCGCGCTCATCCTTGATCAACACCCCTCCGACACACCGCCCGCCGCCGAACTCGCCATCGTGGATCCGGAATGCGACGCCACCTGCGTGCTCGTCGCCCAGGCATTGTTGCAAACCGGCACGGAGATCCCCGCGCGCGTCGCCACCGCCCTAGCCTACGGTATCCTGACCGACACACTGGATCTTTACCGCGCGAAACGGCCTGACGTCGTGCAGACCTACCTCGCGGTGCTGCATCATTGCGACATGCGTGCGCTCGCGCGGATTCAAAATCCGGTCCGCTCGCGAAAATTTTTCACCACGCTGGGCACCGCCATCCGTGACGCCTCGATGCAACGCTCGCTGCTGGTGGCGCATCTCGGCCAGGTGGAATCGCCCGACCTCATTGCGCAGGTGGCGGATTTTCTGCTCGCCTACCGGCAGGCCGCCTGGTGTCTCATCACGGGGCGATTCAAAGGTTCGCTTCACACTTCGTTACGCACCACGAGCCTTGATGTGCAGGCGGGTGAAGTGCTGCGGGACGCCTTCCAGAATCCCCGCCTAGCGGGCGGCCACGGCGCGATTGCCAGCGGGAGCTGCCGCCTCGGCCAGCAGGCTTCGGAGGAAAATTGGCGGCAGAAGGAAACTGAACTCCAGAACCGCGTGGCCCGGCGGCTGCGCATCCCGGCCCGGATCGAATGGCACCGCCCGTTCAAGCCTTAACCCCTGAAGCACCAATGGACCTGCTCAAACAATTGATTTCATTGTTCAATGAACTGGAGATTAATTTCGCCGACATCGCGGACATCTTCGTCGTGACGCTGGTCATATACAGCTTCCAGGTGGCGGTGAAGCGCACGCGGCGGTCGGGCATGATCTTTACCGGCATCGTGATTTTGGGCGTGGTCTATCTGGCGGCGCGCAAGTTTGGCCTGGTTTTGACTGTGACGTTGCTGCAAGGATTTTTTGCGGTCATCCTGCTGGCGCTCGTGGTGATCTTTCAGGAAGACCTGCGCTACTTCTTTGAGCGGGTCGGGCTGTGGTGGGTGGAACGGCGGTTGCCGAGCTACAAGCGCAAGACCGGCCGGCTGCCCCGCCGCGAGGTGGAAATTATAGCCCGCACACTCGGCGACCTGGCGCGGGCCAGGATCGGCGCGCTGGTGATCGTTCGCGGCAAGGACACCATCGCGCGGCACCTGGACGGAGGTGAAGAAGTGCAGGGCTTGATCAGCGAACCGCTGCTGAAGAGCATCTTTGATCCGCATTCGCTCGGGCACGACGGTGCCGTAGTGATAGACGGCCATGTGATTGACCGACTGGGGTGTCATCTGCCGCTGTCCAAGAATCTGGAGCAACTCCCGCGCAGCGGCACCCGCCACGCGGCGGCGCTGGGCCTGTCCGAACGCAGCGACGCCTTGTGCATTGTCGTGTCCGAAGAACGCGGCACCATCTCCATCGCCCGCCGCGGCAATCTCTCGCCCGTGGCCAATTCGGCGGATATGGCCGGGGTGCTGGAGGCGTTTTATGAGGAAATCTCCCCACGCCAGGAGCGGCAGACTTGGCTGGCGTTTTTTCAGAAAAACTATCGGGAGAAAGCGGTGGCGCTGGGACTGGCCGTGGCGTTGTGGGTCGTGGTGGTGTTCCGGGCACATGTGGTGCAACAGACTTTCGATATTCCGGTCGGCTACAGCCTGCTGCCCGGCAACATGCTCGTCAGCCGGATTGATCCGCCCACGGTGAAGGTCACGCTTTCCGGCCAGCGCAAAGCTTTTGATTTTATGAACCCGGCTAAAATCAAATTGACCCTGGAATTATGGGACACGCAGAAGGGTCGTCACCCGGTTTCCATCACCGGCAACGATCTCACCTATCCCACCGGCTTGGAACTCCAGGACATCGAACCTCGCGGCGTGGTGCTGGAGATCGTGGATAAATCCGGTCGTCCGACTGATCACGCTGCGGAAACCAACGGCAACCCCACAACGTATGAGTGAAGCCGCCCATCTCCGATCTGCGGCCGCCGGACGCGACATTTTATAACGCTTAAGCAACCCAACCATTTACCAAGCACTCATGGAAAAACACCTCTGCCTGCATGGACACTTCTATCAGCCGCCCCGGGAAAATCCCTGGCTCGAAGCCGTCGAACTCCAGGATTCCGCACTGCCTTATCATGACTGGAACGATCGCATCACCGCCGAGTGCTACGCGCCCAACGCGGCGGCGCGCATCCTCGACGGCGGTGAACGCATCGTGGACATCGTCAACAACTATTCGCGCATCAGCTTCAACTTCGGCCCGACGCTGCTCGCCTGGATGGCCGAGCACAAGCCCGACGTCCTCGCCGCCATCATTGAAGCCGACAAGCAAAGCCGGGAACGTTTCTCCGGTCACGGCTCGGCCATCGCCCAGGCTTACAATCACACGATTCTGCCGCTGTCCAACCAGCGGGACAAAGTCACCCAGGTGCGCTGGGGCATTGCCGATTTTGTGCATCGCTTCGGCCGCCAGCCCGAAGGGATGTGGCTGCCCGAATGCGGGGCCGACACCAAGTCGCTCGAAGTCCTCGCCGAGGCCGGCATCCGGTTCACCATTCTTTCGCCGTATCAAGGCGCCCAAATTCGGCGCACCGGCGATCAAGAATGGCAGGACGTCAACGGCGGCCAGGTGGATCCGTCGCGACCGTATCAGGTGAACCTCCCATCCGGCCGGATGATTGCCGTGTTTTTTTATGACGCGCATGTTTCCAAGGCCGTGGCGTTTGAGCGCTTGCTCAACGATGGTGCGGGCTTTGCCGCGCGGCTGATGGACGGTTACGATGATGGCCGGAATTGGGATCAGCTAATGCACATCGCCACTGATGGTGAGTCCTACGGGCACCATCACCATTACGGCGAAATGGCACTGGCCTACGCGCTACATCACATCGAGTCGAACGATCTGGCCATACTCACCAACTACGGCGAGTTTCTTGAGAAACATCCGCCCACGCACGAGGCGCAGATTCACGAAGGCAGCGCGTGGAGCTGTTCGCACGGCGTCGGCCGCTGGCATCGTGACTGCGGCTGCAACAGCGGTGGTCGGCCGGGCTGGAACCAGCGCTGGCGGCAACCGCTCCGTGACGCGCTGGACTGGCTGCGCGACCAGGTCGCCCCGGCTTACGAGGCGAAGGCCAGGGAGTTTTTCAATGATCCGTGGCGGGCGCGTGATGAATACGTCTCCGTCATCCTCGACCGCTCGGATGAAAATGTTTCGCGGTTTCTCCAGCAGCAGGCCGGCCGCGCGCTAAATGAGGACGAGCAGTCAAACTGCCTGCGGCTGCTGGAACTGCAGCGTCATGCGATGCTGATGTTCACCAGTTGCGGCTGGTTTTTCGACGAGCTGTCGGGCATCGAAACCGTGCAGGTCATTCAATATGCCGGGCGCGTGCTGCAACTGGCGAACACCCTTTTCGGGCTGAACCTCGAACCGGAGTTTCTGAACCGGCTGGCGAAGGCCAAAAGCAACATCCGCGAACATCGCGACGGACGGCTGATTTACGAGAAGTTCGTCAAGCCCGCCATCATGGACCGCGAACGGCTCGGCGCGCATTTTGCCGTGAGTTCGCTGTTTGAAAATTATCCGGACAAGGCGTGGATTCACAGATTCCTGTTCGCGCAGCAGCACCGGCAGGTTTTCCAGGCGGGCAAAACCCGGCTCGTCATTGGCCGGGCCAAGGTCACCTTTGCCACCACGCGCGGCTCGGATGTCTTCAGCTATGCGGCCATGCACTTCGGCGACCACAACGTCAACGGCGGCGTGCGTTATTTCCGGGGCGATGAGGCTTATCAAACGCTGCTCGCTGAAACCGGCGAAGCCTTCCAGCGGGCGGATTTCCCGCAGGTGATCCGGTTGATGGACCGACATTTCGGGGAATCCCACTACTCGCTGAAATCTCTTTTCCGCGACGAACAGCGCAAGATTCTCCAGCAAATTCTTGCCTCCACCGGCCAGGATCTTGAGGACCGCTACCGGCTGATCACGGATCAATACACGCCGCTCATGCGGTTTCTCAAGGACATCGGCGCGCCCCTGCCCGGGGCGTTGAAGACGGCGGCCAATTTCATTCTCAACGCCGAGCTGCGCCGGCAGTTTGAAAACGACCAGCCCGATCCCGCGCGAATTCGCACGCTGCTCCAGGATGCCCGGACGGACAACGTGGATTTGCAACGGGAGGAACTAGGTTTCGCCATCAAGGCGCACCTCGACAGCCAGTTGGAGCGCCTGACGAAGACTCCTGATGACATTGCGCTCCTGACGCGCACGACGGAGATTGCTGAAATCGTCCACACGGTGGACATCGAGGTGAACCTGTGGAAGACCCAGAACCTGTATTTCAAACTGCTGAAAGGACTCGCGCCGCCGTTTTATGAGAGAGCCGCTCAGGGCGATGCCCCGGCCATGGAATGGCAGCAGCAATTCGCCAAGCTGGGCGACCAGCTCGGCTTCAAACCCAACGGCGTGAACGGATGATGGACGGGGAAAAACCATCCGCCCGGCGAATGGCACCGCGCGCCACGTATCGGTTGCAGTTCAACCGCGACTTCACGTTGCGCCAGGCCATCGCCCTCGTGCCCTACCTGCATGAACTCGGCATCAGCCACCTTTACGCCTCGCCGTTGCTCAAGGCATGCGCCGGCAGCACGCACGGCTATGACGTTTGTGACTGTTCGCAACTGAACCCGGAAATCGGCACCGAGGCCGAACTCGAATCGCTCGTGGCCACGCTCCGCGCACACGACATGGGCTTGGTGCTCGACATCGTGCCCAACCACATGGCCGCGAGTCCGGAAAATCCCTGGTGGCGGGATGTCCTCATGCACGGCCGCGCGAGCCGTTACGCGAATCATTTCGACATTGATTGGGATTCCTCTGATCCGCAGTTGCGCGGCAAAGTGCTTTTGCCGGTGTTAGGAGATGAATATGAACGCGTGCTCGAACGCGGCGAACTGAAGGTCGTCTGCGAAAAGGCCGGGGTGACCGTGTGCTACTTCAACCACCGGTTTCCGGTCGAACCGAAGTCCATTCTCGTGCCGCACAAGTTTCTGGAGGAAGCCATCCACGACTTCAACGCCGACCCCGGCAGCCTCAAACAATTTCTCGACCGGCAGCATTACCGGCTCGCCTTCTGGCGGCACGGCGACACGCAACTCAACTACCGCCGTTTCTTCAACATCACCAGCCTCGCCGGCGTGCGGGTCGAGCTGCCGCAGGTTTTCGCCGACACGCACAGCCGCGTTCTCGACTGGTATCAGCGCGGCTGGCTTGACGGCCTGCGCATTGACCACCCGGACGGGTTGCACGATCCGCAGGCGTATCTGGCGCGACTGCAAACGACCGCGCCCGGCGCGTGGGTGGTCGTGGAAAAGATTCTGGAGCCGGGCGAAAGCCTGCCCGCCGACTGGCCGGTGGCCGGCACCACCGGTTACGATTTTCTGAACCGCCTCGGCGGCCTGTTCATTGACCCGGCTTCCGAAAAGGCGCTCACGGAATTTTACCAGGAATTCACCGGCGAACCGGCGGATTACGAGGAAATGGTGCGGACGAAAAAGCGCTGGGTGCTCGATCACCTGCTGCGCGCGGAAATGGACCGGCTGCTTCGCCCATTGCAGGCGATCGTCGCACGGCAAGTTCCGGGGAAGACAATCAGCCCGGAAGAACTGCGCGAGGCATTGAGCGCGTTAATTGTCTGCCTGCCTGTTTATCGAACTTACATTCAGGCTGGACAGGGTGAATCTTCGGCACAGGAGCAGCAGTGGCTGCAGCTTGCCATGAGACACGCTCTAAACCTGCATCCGCGCCCGCAACCTGCGCTGCTCGACTTTCTGCTGAATCTTTTGAAATCAAGGCTGTCCGGCGGTGCGGAAGCTGATTTCGTCATGCGCTTTCAGCAACTCACCGGGCCGGTGATGGCCAAGGGCGTCGAAGACACGTCGTTCTATTGCTTCAACCGTTTTGCCGCGCTGAATGAAGTTGGCGGCGATCCGGGCCACTTCGGCTTGAGCGCGGCCGCTTTTCATCAAAGCTGCTCCGAGGCCGGCAAACACTGGCCGGACGCCATGCTGGCGAGTTCCACCCACGACACTAAACGCAGCGAAGACGTGCGGGCGCGGCTGGCGCTGCTTTCGGAGATTCCGTCGGAATGGACCGCCGCCGTTCGCCGCTGGTCGGCGCTGAACAAAAAATATCGCCGCCATCCATTTCCCGATCGCAACGCCGAGTATCTTTTCTACCAGACGCTCGTCGGAGCCTGGCCGTTGACTGTGGAGCGCGCCGTGGCCTGCATGGCCAAGGCGTCGCGCGAAGCCAAACAGCACACCAACTGGACCGAACCCGGTGTCGGCTACGACGAAGCCCTGAAACATTTCGTCACGGCGGCGATGCAAGATGGCGCTTTCCTGACGGACCTTGGAATGTTCGCGGCGCAATTGATCGAGCCTGGCCACATTAATTCGCTCGCTCAAACCCTGATCAAGCTCACCGCCCCCGGCGTGCCGGACATTTATCAGGGCAACGAGCTGTGGGATTTGAGCCTGATGGATCCGGACAACCGCCGGCCCGTGAACTTTTCCGAACGCGAACAACTGCTGGCCGAATTAGAAAACCTCTCGCCGGAGCGAATCTGGCAGCGACGCGAGGAAGGCCTGCCCAAGCTCTGGCTGATTCAAAAAACCCTCCAGTTTCGCCGCCGTCAGCCGGATTGGTTCAACGCGGATGGTCGTTATCAACCGCTTATCGCGCAGGGCGACAAGGCGGCGCAGGCTGTTGTTTTTTCGCGCGGTGGAAATGTCATTACCCTCGTGCCACGCCTCGTCATGCGGCTGGCAAATGACTGGGCGGATACTTCCCTGGCCCTGCCCGAAGGCGAATGGCGCAACGAACTCACCGACAAAACTGTCGGCGGTGGCGAACGAAAAATCGGCGAACTGTTAAAAACATTCCCCGTGGCGCTGCTTTCCCGGAGTCAACCCGTGTCGTAAAAAATTTCAAAATGAAACGCCGCCCGCCTCCATTTCAATTCAAAACAACCCAACCAGGGCTCGCACCATGAACACACAACCCATCGAAAATCACGGTATCATTGGCGACCTGCACACGGCGGCGCTGGTAAGCATGGATGGTTCGATTGATTTCATGTGTTTCCCCCGCTTCGATTCGCCCACCCTTTTCGCCGCGTTGCTGGATCCGGCAAAAGGCGGGCATTTCAAAATCGGGCCAGCCGTGGCGGATGGTTTCCGGAACAAGCAGCTTTACTTCCCGGACACGAACATGCTGCTGACGCGATTTCTGTCCGACGACGGCGTGGCGGAAATTTCCGATTTCATGCCCATCGAACACCTGGGCCATTTTCACGACCTCGTCCGCCGCGTCAAGGTGGTGCGCGGCGAACTCACGCTGCGGATGCATTGCGCGCCGCGCTTCGATTATGGCCGGGCGAAACACACCGTGGAAAAACGCGGCCAGGAAGTCCTGTTTGTCTCCCAGGGCCGGGATGGCACAGCGGTGCGATTACGTGCGAGCGTTCCCGTCCGGATCATTGATGGCGATGCGATGGCGGAGTTCAAGCTATGCGCGGGCGAAAGCGCCTCGTTCATCCTGGAAGAAGCCAAGCCTGGCCAGGAATCGCCGGCGGCCCAGTCCCATTACACGGCGGAATCCTTCAAGCAGACGATGAATTTCTGGCTGCAATGGGTTGGTCGCTCGCACTACCGCGGACGCTGGCGCGAAATGGTGAACCGCTCCGCGCTCACGCTCAAGCTGCTCACGTCGCAGCAATTCGGCTCGGTCATCGCCGCGCCCACCTTCGGCCTGCCGGAAGAAATCGGCGGAGCACGCAATTGGGATTACCGCTACACCTGGATCCGCGACGCGTCTTTCACACTGCATGCCCTCATGCGCCTGGGCTACACCGGGGAAGCCACCGCCTTCATGAACTGGATTGAAGAGCGTTGTCGGGAAAAGACGCCTTCCGGTCCGCTGCAAGTGGTGTATCGTTTGGACGGCAGCCGCGATCTTCCGGAAAAAAATCTTCCCCATCTCGCCGGCTACCAGAATTCCCGCCCCGTCAGAATCGGCAATGGCGCGGCGGACCAGCTCCAGCTCGACATCTACGGCGAACTGCTCGACTCGGTTTACATCTACAACAAACATAACGGCCCCGTCTCGTATGATTTCTGGATGAACCTGGTGCGGATCGTCAACTGGGTTTGCACCCACTGGCAGCGACCCGACGAAGGCGTCTGGGAAGTGCGTGGCGGACGGCGGGAATTTCTTTATTCACGCGTCCTGTGCTGGGTGGCCGTGGATCGCGGCATTCGCATCGCGCAGCAGCGGTCGTTTCCCGCGCCCCTGGACCGCTGGCTGCGCATTCGCGACAAGATATATCAGGACATCTACCGGAAGTTCTGGAATCCGCGACTGCGCGCCTTCGCACAGTTCAAAGGTGCCAGGACCGTGGACGCGTCGAGCCTGCTCATGCCCATGCTGAACATCATCAGTCCCAGCGATCCCCGCTGGTGTTCGCATCTGGCCACGGTGGAAAAGGCGCTGGTCGAGGATTCGCTGGTTTACCGCTATAACACGGTGTCCGGAGCAAAGGACGGTATGTCCGGCCGTGAAGGCACCTTCTCCATGTGCTCGTTCTGGTATGCCGAGTGCCTCGCACTCGGGGAAAACTTGAAACAGGCGCGGTTTATTTTTGAGAAAGCCCTCGGCTACGCCAATCACCTGGGGCTTTACTCGGAGGAACTGGGAATGCGCGGTGAACAGCTCGGAAATTTCCCGCAAGCCTTCACGCATCTGGCCTTGATCAGCGCAGCGTGCAACCTGGACTGGCAGTTGTCGGAGAAGCATGAAGACTGAGGTTCACGAAAGCTGACAACGCGTAAAAATCTTGAGGCGAATGAATCCAATGAGCAACCACCAAACCTTCCGGGTCTGGGCACCGGTCCCCAAAAAAGTCGAACTCGCGCTCGAAAAAAAACATCTGCCGATGAAACGCGGCGGCGATGGTTGGTGGCAGACAACTGTCCAACCATCCGCGCCGGACTGCGATTACGGCTTCGTGCTGGATGGCAAAGGGCCGTTTCCCGATCCACGCTCGCCGTGGCAGCCCAACGGCATTCATAAACTCTCGCGACTCGTGGATCATGGCGCATTTGGCTGGACCGACGCCGATTTCCGCGCGCTGCCGCTGGCGCAGGCGGTGATTTACGAATTGCACATCGGCACGTTCACGCCGGCGGGCACTTTTGATTCGGCCATCGAGCGGCTTGATCATCTGGTTCAGCTCGGCATCACGCATGTGGAATTGCTGCCGGTGAATGAATTCTCCGGCCATCACGGCTGGGGTTATGACGGAGTGGATTTGTTCGCGCCGCACCAGGCTTATGGCGGGCCGGAGGGTCTCAAGCGGCTCGTCAATGCCTGTCATTTGCGCGGTCTGGCCGTGTTGCTGGATGTTGTCTATAACCACCTCGGCCCGACCGGGAATTATCTCGGCAAGTTCGCGCCTTATTTTACTGATCGCTATCACACGCCTTGGGGTCCGGCGCTTAACTTCGACGGCGCGCACAGCGAGGAAGTCCGTCGCTTTTTCTGCGACAACGCGCTGATGTGGCTGCGCGATTATCATTTCGACGGTCTGCGGCTCGATGCGGTTCACGCCATCTGCGACCAGTCCGCCCAGCCATTCCTCGAACAACTTCAGGCCGAAGTGCAAGCGCTGGCGAAACAAAAGAACCGCCACCTCGTCCTGATCCCCGAAAGCGATCTGAACGATCCTCGTCTGATTCGACCGCGCGAACAAGGCGGTTTGGCGCTCGACGCGCAGTGGAGCGATGATTTTCATCACGCGCTGCATTGCCTTCTGACCGGAGAACGCAACGGCTATTACGAAGATTTTGGCACGCTCGCCGACCTCGCCAAGGCGCTGCGCAACGCCTATGTGTATGACGGCAATTACTCTGTTCACCGCCAACGGCGTCACGGCCGCCCGCCGACCGGTCTCGCCGGGAACCATTTTCTCGCCTACGCGCAAAACCATGATCAGATCGGCAACCGTGCCTGCGGCGAACGTTTGAGCCAGCTCGTCCGCCCGGGCCGGCTCAAAATCGCCGCCGCGCTCGTGCTCACCTCGCCGTTCGTCCCAATGCTGTTTCAAGGCGAGGAATGGGGCGCGCTCACGCCGTTCCAGTATTTTTCGGATCACGCGGAACCGGAACTGGCCAGCGCCGTTCGCGTGGGCCGGCGCAAGGAGTTTGCCGCGTTCGGCTGGAAACCCGAGGAAGTGCCCGATCCGCAGGCACGGGAAACTTTTGAACGCTCAAAGCTGAACTGGTCTGAACTCCAGGATCAATCACACACCGCCCTGCTTCACTGGCATCGGCAGTTGATTCAATTGCGCCGGCGAGAAGCCGCCTTCACCGATGGTCGCATGGATCTATTGAAAACTCATTTTGATGAAGCCGCCCGCTGGCTCGTCGTGGAGCGCGGACCGATCACGATTGCCTGTAATTTTTCCTCGCAACCCCGGCGCGTGCCCCTGCGGGCCGGGAAACACACAACACTGCTGGCATCAGCCGAAGCAATTGCGGTTGCCGATGGTGCAGCGAACCTGCCACCGGACGCGGTGGTAATTTTAAAGGCATGAGCGCCAAACCTTCCTCGGTTGATTCCTGGGGCATCATGAACGCCTACGAAGGCAGTCATGGCCGCTGGCAACGGCTGGCCAAATCGCATCGCGCCGCGCTACGCCGCGCCATGGGCACAATGCCGGCCGATGCGGGCAGCGCTGTGTTGACGCTGGAAATGGGAACGTCCCGGCGGCTGAAAAAACCCGCAGAAATCCGGCTCGAAAACGGCGACGTTCTGCGCGTGAAGGACAAATTTCCGAAGAACCTGCCCATCGGTTATCACACGTTGCGGGAGGATGGTGCCAGTGCAGAAACGCACTTGATCATTCATCCGCAGCGCTGCCATCTGCCCTCCAAAAAACGCGAAGCCGGCTGGGCGCTGCAACTATATTCGCTGCGTTCGCGCCGGAGCTGGGGCATTGGCGACTTCGCCGATTTGCGCTGGTTCGCCCGCTGGGCAAAACAGAAAACCGGCACCGATTTCATCCTGCTCAATCCGCTCGGCGCACCACTGCCATTGCCACCCCATGAGGTGAGTCCGTATTACCTCAGCAGCCGGCTGTTCTTGAATCCGCTTTACCTGTGCGTTGAGGAAGTCCCGGGCGCGTCCAAGCTTCGCGGGGAGTTGGGGAAAATTGCCGACGCCGGACGCAAGCTCAACACGCAACGCCTCATCAATCGCGACGCCGTCTTCCGGCTCAAGCAACAGGCGTTAAAAAAAATCTTCGCCACTTTCGGCAAATCGCGCGCATTCGACCGTTATCGCGCGGAGCAGGGCGAGACGCTGAATCGCTTCGCCACGTTCTGCGCATTAACCGAGCGTTACGGCGGCGGCTGGAAGAACTGGCCCAAGCAATTTCAACATCCGGCTTCGCCGGCAATCCAGCCATTCGCCGCGCGCAACCGTCGGCGCGTGCGGTTTCATGAATGGCTCCAATGGTTGCTGGACCAGCAGCTCGCCCGTGCGGCGCGCGAATTGCCGCTGATGCTTGATCTGCCCGTCGGTGTGAATCCCGGCGGATTCGACGCCTGGCTCTGGCAGGACTCGCTCGCACTCGACGCGTCGGTGGGGGCGCCGCCGGACACTTTCAACACGCTGGGCCAAAACTGGGGGCTGCCGCCGTTCATTCCGCATCGTCTGCGCGCCTCCGGTTACGAGCCGTTTCGGCAGACTATTCGCGCAATGCTGCGCCATGCTCGCGGGCTGCGCATTGACCATGTGATGGGCCTGTTCCGGCTTTACTGGATTCCGTCCGCCGGAACCGCGCGCAAGGGTGGCTATGTGCGTTATCACGCGGACGAAATGCTGGCGGTGCTCGCGATCGAAAGCCAGCGGGCGAAGGCCACCATCGTCGGCGAAGACCTCGGCACAGTCGAGCGCGGCGTCCGCCCCCGGTTGCGGCAATCCGGCGTGCTGTCCTACAGCCTGCTGTGGTTTGAAAGCCGCGCGCCGGAAAATTATCCGCCGCAGGCGCTGGCGGCGATCACCACGCACGACCTGTTTACCGTGGCCGGCTTGTGGTCGGGAAAAGATTTTGCCGCGCAGCAGCAGATTGGCCAGCAACCCGACGCCGCCGAAACGGAAGCCGTCCAGCAGCGATTGCGCCGGCGGGCCGGCTTGAGTAAAACCGCTTCGGCACACGAAGCCATTCTCGGCGCGCACCGGCTGCTGGCCCGCACACCGTGCCGTCTGGTCA
>JAJXXI010000063.1 GCA_021781185.1 bacterium | reverse complement strand
CAACGGATAAATGGCCGGGATCAATGCCTGAATGGAATCGTTGAGCAAATGAGAAAAACTGAGCGCAAACAAGATGGCCATGACCGACGTCGAGGTCGAGGCTCTGACGTCGCTTGTCGCTATGGCGGTTTTGGTCTGGGTGGTCATGATGTTGTTAATGGAAAATAAAAACGCCCTGCTCTTGGAGGAAGCAGGGCGTTGGAAAAAATCCGGTCGTCTATTTTCTTTCGCGCTGCTCTTCATCGTGCCACCAAATGGCACGGGCTTTCAGGCCGGCGACTGCGACCCTGCGCATGAACGTAAAAGCATTGAGCTTTGAAGGCACCGAAGTGGCGCATTTTTTCGCATCCGAATATGTATTATTGGCCGTCAACACTGCGGAGACAATACTTTGAAGATTTGTTCTGTCAAATAATTGTTCTGCGGCGGCAAAAAATGCGGCTTTGAAGGCGGAAATCCCGGTTCGATTTTTCCCGCGAACTGCACCGGTGTTTGCCGGGCCACCGGCCACATGAATCCGCGCATGCGTGGGCAAGAGACTGCGCCATGATGACGGGCTTTTGGCAACGCCGGGCGCAGTTCATCCGTTTTCGCGATGACTTGCAGATCTTCGACGCCAAGCAGTTTACCCGGGCACTGTTTGAGGAATAATCTTTCGGTGCGACTCGTTTGAGGATATAAAACGGGACCTATGAAACGCATTGAAGCCGTCATACGGCCCCATAAACAGCCTTACGTTCTCGCCGCCCTCGCCGGGATGGGAATCAACAATGTCACCGTGATTGAGACTCTGGGACTCGGCCCTGCGCCCAATTATTCGCAGATTTACGAACCGTCCAGCCCGAACAAGGAAACCCATACGGGTCTCATTCCAAAACGGCTGCTGCTGCTTTTCGTCGAGGACAACCAGGTGCAGCCCGTCATCGAGGTCATTCGATCCAACGCGTTCACCGGTGCGCCGGGTGATGGGACTATTGCGGTCTCCCGGCTGGATGAAATCGTGCGCATCCGTCCGAACGCAGCGGCCCAGAAGTCCAAGTGACGGCCCGGGGCGGTTTCTTGCGAGTTTGGGGAAGTGCTTGCAGAAGGCATTAAAACGGCCAGTTGATGCCGGCGGAAAGGTAAACCTGACCTGACAGGTTTAAGCGCCCCACCCGTCCACCTTCCCCGAAGGTGGCGTCGCCCATGGGCATATACTGAACCCCGAGATACAGATCGGCGTTCCGGTTGTTATCTTGCAGATGATACATCAAGGTGCCGTTCACGTAGCCGCCAAACACCACGTCCGTGGCCCCATAACGTCCAACAACATGGGCGCTGCCGTTGCTGGTGGTGACGATTTCGTTGAATTTATAATCGCCTGACACGATCCCCAAGGCCGGTCCGGCTCCCAGTGAAAAACCAAGGTTTTGGGACAGATCACAGTAAATGGAGGGTCCGAACCGGACGCTGTAAAGAATCACATTGATTTCGCGGGAGCCGCTGGCGGTGCCGGAAAGAGTGTTCGTGCTGAATCCCGACGGCAGGGCCGGCAGCAACGCCCCCACGCCACTGGAACCGCCTTGATGACCTGCGCCGGGAACGACAATGCCGCCGGTGTTGAAAGTGTAAGCCGTCTGGGTGGCTGAAGCCTGCAAGGTTTGCTTGTCCGTCACGGAGATGGGCAGCAGGCCGAAGCCGAGGTCCCAGCCGATGCGGACGTGATGCCAATACCACAGGTTGCCGCCGTAGGCCATGTCGAACCCCACAAAAGCCCCGCCCTCATCATGGGAAGCGCCCGCAGTGGAATAGGACGACGTGCTGTGCATGGTGATCGTTCCGGCATTGGGATCGTATTGACTGGCATTGTTGTAACCCCAATTGCTCGTGAGTCCGCCGGCGTTGCCTGTTTGATCCTCGCGCACATAACCATCGTCATACACACCGTTCGCCGTCGGAATCTTGAACAATCCATTTTCGTTGAAGCTGGCGTGGATGTTCAACCCCGCCATCGCCCCGATGCGGAAATGACGGGTCCAGTCATCCTTTTCCGGCGATACCTGATAAAGCCCGAAATAACGGTCGAAGGCATCCTGTTCCGAGGTGTTCTGACCGGCGGCAGCCACCAACGTCAGACCCGTGAAGACGGACAGCAATGCTCCCAGCAAGCACTGGTGAAAATGGCGGTTTCGCAGGGCGGCGGTCCGTTTCATGGGTTTTGGAACACGCGATAAAAACGCGTGGTGACGTTGGTGGGCGCGGTCAACGTGGTGGGCGGGCCGTAGTCAATCCATTGAATCTGGTTGGCTGGAGCCACCATGGCCGGCGGCGCGATCATGGCGTTCGAGAACAAAACATTGTCGCTGTAAACCACGGTGTAGGTCCGGTTGGAGACGGCGGGAAATTCAATCAGCACGTTGCCATTGGTCAATGGAACGATGCGGCTGAGGTTGAAGTTGGTGCTGGTGGACACCACCGGCGGTGGCGTCCAGTTTGGAGCCGGCACCGCGAAGGCCTGCAACTGCCCGTTGGTGAAAGTGAAGGTTCCGCGTGGATTGTATTGCAGCAGGAGATTCACGCTGCCGCCGGCCGGCAAATTCGTGCCGTAAATCACGAACGGATTGACGTTGTTCGTGCCGACGGCATTGAACAACTGCCGGTTCAGGCCGCTCACAACCAAGCGGACGGCAGGCACCGCGGTCAAGCCCTGGTTGGTTACCAGAATGGATTGTTCTTCCAGGCCGTTTTGCCGATCCATGGTCTGACTGGAATTGGTGGCGGCGAGCAGGGTGCCCGGAAGATAGGCGATGACATTGAGACTGTTGCTGGCCGTATTGTTGGCGATGTTCGTGTCCAGCACCCCCGAAGCGCCGACCGATGCGGACAGTGTCAGCACCGCCACATTGGTCGGTTCAATTAAGAGGCGCACATCTGCCTGGCTGCCGCTGGCCAGCGTGCCCAGGCTGAAAATCATATTGCTGCCGGACGCCGTGTAAGCCTGGCTGGCACCTTTCAAAATCAGCCCGGCCGGCAAGGTGTTGGTCAATGCCACCCCGGACGCGGCACTCGGCCCGGCGTTTGTGACGACCACGTCGTAACCCGTCA
>JAJXXI010000544.1 GCA_021781185.1 bacterium | reverse complement strand
GCCTACTCGGCGGCAAAGTCGGCTTATGTTGGAATCGTGCGAACGCTGGCGGTGGAGTGGGGCGCATCAGGCGTTCGGGTAAACGCCATTGCGCCGGGCTGGATCGGTTCGGCGATGTTGGAGCAGGCGCTGGCCAATGATCCGCCGCGCAAGGTTAAAATTCTCAGTCGTATTCCTCCGGGGAGATTTGGGGAGCCGGATGACATTGGTTGGGCGGCGGTTTATCTCTCCTCACCAGCGGCAAAATATGTGAGCGGAGTAGTGCTGCCCGTGGATGGCGGCGCGGCGGAGTCCTTTTGAAATGTTATGAATAACCAAGGCGATCAATAAACTTACGGCTCGTTTCTGTATTTTCTGCGGCGGAAGCTCTCATATGGGAAAACCAATTTTACGCCACATCGCGAACCTCTGGACGCTCATGGAGCATCCGTGGTCGCTGGATGAAAAACTTCGCGCCTTCAAGGAGGCGGGCTTTGACGGTGTGTGTTGGGGGGGCAGTCCAGAACTGCACGCCGGTTGTGAAAAATACGGATTAATCTTTGTCGGCGGAATGGCCTCTGGCAACGGGGCGGATTTTTCCCGGCTCCTTCAAGAGCAGAAAGATTGCGGTGCCATTCATGTCAATGTGCAACTCTCTGCGGATGAATTGCTCACTCCCGAGGCCCTGAAACTGGCGTTGGCGCTGAATCGGGAAGCCAGGCGCATTGGCGTTGTGCCCGGCATCGAGACACATCGCGGCACCTGCACGGAGACACCGGAAAAAACTTATGCTTTGTGCGACGCATATCAAAAGGCAACCGGTGAACTGTTGCCGCTCTCGATTGATTTCTCGCATTTTGCCGTCGTCAAGCACCTCGTGCCGGAGAATTACGCTGCGCGACTGTTGGTTCGCCCTGACCTGATCCGGCATGCGCAACAATTTCATTTCCGTCCATTCAATGGTCATCACGTGCAGATTCCTATCACGGACGGCAAGGGGAATTTGACGCGCGAATTCAACGAATGGCTGCCGTTTGCCGAAGCGCTGCTGAAATGCTGGCTTGATGGCAACCGCCACACCGGTCGCGAGATTTTTATCTGTCCCGAACTCGGTCCGGTGGCGGGAGGTTATTGTCTTTCGACGTTTCCGTCCAATTGGGAGGACAAGAAGCTTCTGCGTGTCGAGATTGGCAAGTTGTGGCGGAAACTCACCGCGTAGGGACCAAGCGCGATTTATTTTCTCCGATAGACGCTAGGCGAGCATCCCAGAACCCGCTTGAATACGCGATGAAACTGAGGATAGCTGCCGAACCCGGCTTCGAGCGCGGCTCCCAGCATCGTGATCCGCTGGCCCGTGCCGTAGAGTGTGAGGAATTTTTCCACGCGCTGGCGGTTGCGGAAATCCACCAGAGCAATCCCCGTCTGCTGCTTGAACAGCCGGCTTAATCGCGCGGGGCTTAAGCCCGAATGACGGGCAAGCGCTTCCAGTCCGAGCGTATTGTTCTGGTCGCGCACCTGGCGTGCGGCCTTTTCCACCGCAGGATGCACGTCGCCAACCGGCACATCAGCGGCGTGCTCAAAACTGTTCCATGCGGCCAGCAGGGCGTAGTTCAGGCCGGCATTGAACAAGCCGTGGCGCGCACAAGTGGCGGCCACTTCGGTGAGCAGGGATTCCAGCCGGGTGAACGCAGGTTGTGAAAGACGCCGGCAGTATTCGCCGTTGGGATTTGCCTGGCGCAAAATTCTTGCACTTGCGTCGGTGGCGATTCGCCGCACTGTCCTCGGCTTGGCAATGCCCACCCACATTTCAAAATCCGCTGATTGTTCGATGAGGACGTGTTCCTGCGCGGGAAACAACCAAAGCAGGTCGCCCCGTCGGATCTGGTATTTGCGGTTGGCCAGCAGATAAAGGCCGCAGCCCTGCGTGACGAGATTAAACTCGAGCTCCGCATGATGATGCATCGCATTGGCTCGCCCCAGTTGGCGGTAGTGCCAGAGATTGCCGTCCAGACCGGCGGGCAGTTTGAGTTGTTGGCGCATGGCGACAAAAAATGATAACAAGTCGGCGGCAAAATGAGAAGATTCATGGGCAAGATTTGGTAGGCTAATTGCCATGATCACCATTACCCAGGCTCAACGCGACCTTTACCAGACGGAGGGCTACATGATTTTGCCCGCCGTCATTCCGCCCGCCATGGTCGAGATGTTGCGCGAGGAATGTTCCTACTACCTTGGCTACTACGATTCCATCATGGATGCGAAGGGCGTGCAGTCCGAAGGCATCAGCCATCGCGGCAAACGCTATTTCATCAATAACCGCTATCGTTTAAGCAACCGGCTGTGGCAGTTCATTTTCAGTAATCTGATGGCGAAGGTGGCCGAAGCCACTGTTGGTCCGGAGGCGCAATTGTTCCATGAACAGTGGGTGGTGAAAGGCGCGGAACAGGGGATGAAGTTTTCCTGGCATCAGGACAGCGGTTATGTGAAATGGTATGACCCGACGACGAGTCACAAGCCCTACGTTACCTGCTGGTGCACGCTCGATGATGTGAGCGAGGAAAACGGCACCGTTTACATCCTGCCCCATTCGCGCGCAGGCACGCGCGGCAAGATCATTGATCATGTTAAAGAAGAAGGTTCGAATGATCTGATCGGCTACACCGGCCCTGACCCTGGTGATCCGTTGATCGTTCCGGCGGGCAGCATCGTGGCGTTCGACAGCTATGTTTTCCATCGCAGCGGACCGAACAAAACAAACCGCATGCGCCGCATTTATCTGCCGCAATACAGTTCGGCCCCGATCCGGCGGCCTGACGGCAAACCGTGGGCGATGGCCACGCCGTTTCTCCAAGGCGGCAAAAACATATACAATCACGCTGACGATGTCGCGGACAAATACGGCCCGTTTCCAGCGGAGAAAAAGTAGGCGGCGCTGGTTTGCCAGAGCACGGCTGTGTCATAGGGCAGCAGCAGCGCAAGGGGGTTTCATCAACGCTCGAATATTCTGAACCGTCAGCCAGGCGAAGTTGCTGTGGCTGATTCCACTTCACTGAACACAGCCGCGCTTCGTTTTAAATTATGAAAAAGCTTGGACTTGGCGTTCTTGG
>JAJXXI010000469.1 GCA_021781185.1 bacterium | reverse complement strand
CAAGCTCCTTGGTGAACAGGCCCTTCGGCAGGCTGGGATCCGTCTTGGCCATCGAGGCCTTTTGCAGCTTGTCGCCCGTGGTTTTGATGATTTGCAGCTCGAAACGCAGTTCCGGAAACGCGGCGCGGCATTGCGCGGCGATCATGTTGGATTGCGCCAGCGCCAGCGCGCTGCCGCGCGTGCAGATGATAATCGGTTTTTCAGCCATAAATGCCTGGCCACAGATGAACACAGATGCGCGCCAATGAAAAGCAAACAACGCTGGGCGACGAACGAAGCGATGAAGTTTCTTCTTCGAGGAACAACGCCGGATTCAGATCTGGCCAAATCATTAAACTCATCTCCTGCCGGTGGCGTGATCACGCCGGCCTGAGTGCTCCGTTTTTGTCCATCAGTGCGATCAGCGGGAAGACATCACGCTGGGAACAAAACGCCACGTCGGCGCGCAGATCTGGAATGCCCAGCAAGCGCCTGCCGTTGCGGGAACTGGCGATGGCCGCCCCCAGATCGGTCTTCAGGCGCAGAAATGTTTGCCGGGCAATCTCGGCGGAATCCGTCAGTTCATCCGCCAGCAAATCTGTCAGCGCGCCCGCCGCCAGCACATCTTCCAGCGCGACGCTGTTGGCCGTGCCCGCACAAATGAGCAGGATTTTTTCCGGCTGAGACTTGGTCAGAAATTTTGCTGTCGCGGAGAGATTCAGAAATGACGCGGCCAGGATCTGGTTCGCGCCCGCGCAGGCGCGCAGGGCCCGGGTGCCGTTGGTGGTCGTGCTGACAATCGTTTTGCCGTGCACCTTGTCGGCTGTGAATTCGCGCGGGGAATTGCCGAAATCAAAATCAAAGCCGCCCGATTGCGCCGCGCTGATGCGCACGCCGCCGCGCTCACCGGCGAGCAGAACGTCCGGTTTTTGCTGGCGGCGTGCAACGGCTTCGGCGATTTCGCTGACAGGAATAATTGCACTTGCGCCGTGATGCAGCGCGGTGACGAACGTGCTCGTCGCGCGCAGGACGTCGAAGACAACGCAGGCCGTATCGGATAAATCGTGGTTGGCAAGCGCGGGCAGTTCTGCCGGGGTCAGGATTGTGTCAATGGTCATTGTGTCGTGCGCAGGATGCGAAGATGATGAAGGGAATCATGCTTTGCAGCCTGTCTTGCTGTTAGGCCGCCTCAAAGTCATAGTTTGATCGTTTTGAATTGTATCCAGTCAAAGAGTCGTTTTGCAAGTGCGTGGCCAGAGTGAGCGCAGGCAAATACAACCCAGCCCCAAGTGCGTGAATCGGCAAGGCCATAAGCAATGTGATAGGAAATGGAAGCATGGCGACCGAAGTCGCCAACGGGAAAAGCCGATCTGCCGCCGACCCGAGGTGTGAACCACGATGCCAGAACTGACAGCGCCAACGGCGGTTTGCTCCGGCGACTTTTGGGGCACAGCTACCAAATGTAAGGCAACAATCTTTTAACCTTTTGCTCGTATTCTGGATACTCATTGGGATAGGTCGCCCGGAGAATTCTCTCCTCCGGCTTCATCTTCCGAAAAAACACCACGATGTCCAACAACAACACCAAAGCTCTGACTTCTCCGAGAACAAAAATCATCCCGGCCGCTGACATTATAAATCCGAAATAAATCGGGTGCCGAATCATCGCGTAAGGCCCACGTTTCACCAACGCATGGCAATCCCCAAGTGTGACAACGGCATTCCAACTCTCCGCCAGAACGCGCCGCGACCATACTGCAAAACCGACACCAAATGCACACATAACCGCCCCCGAAATCTCCACCAGAGCAAAGCGTGGTGCCAAGCGATGCCCCAAAATCGGAACCGAACTCAGAGGCAAAGAATAGAGCATAAATTCCATCACTGACACCAACCAGAGCATCCCGCTCCAGCGCCCTGACACTGGTTTGGTGTTGCGCGCCGCCCACGCCCAATAAAGATTGAGAACGACACAGCAACCCACCGCGAACAGCCAGTAATAGTTCCAGGGACCACGCAGCAGGTGAAATAGAACACAATCAGCAAGCACCACGGCAAGGATCAGACAAGGCCGTGTGACTTGCATAATCTGTGCGGCGGTAAGCATAGTGCGATCAACAGCGGTTGTGTGACGGAGCATGCTTGATGCTTTGCTCGTCCGGTTTTCCTACTGCAGTCTGAAGCATGAGCTTATCAAAGCGGACGCATGGGTTTCTTTCAAGGAAATGCGCTTAAATTTTCGTCCGCATGTAATGGAAAAGATATTGTTGGGCGTAACCGGCGTGCGGGCCGAAATGCGTGGCGGCGAATTTGCGCAGCCGCTTTTCGCCGGCGCGGCGGCGGGGGAAATACAGTTCCTGCAAGGCGCGCTCAATCCACACATCCACCGGGAAGGCAGAATCAAACCCGTAGGCGAAGAGCAGCACGCAGTCGGCAATCTTGCCGCCCACGCCGCGCAGCTTCATCAATTCCGCGCGGGCGGCGGCATAGTCCAGCGTGCGGATGCGTTCCAAGTCCAGTTTGCCGTCGGCAATCGCGCGGGCGGTGGCGAGCAGGCCGGGCGCGCGAAAGCCCATTTTGCAGTCGCGCAATTCGGCTTCAGTGCAGGCGGCGATGCGTTCTGGGAATGGAAATGAATGCGATGGGCGGTCTGCGAAAGGTGGCGGCGGCGCAAGCCGCTCGCCAAAGCGTTCGCAGAGCAGGCCAACGATCTGGCGGATTTGCACGATCTGCTTCGTGGACGACAGGATGAATGAGGCGAGGCATTCCCACGGATCCTGCCGGAGCAATCGCAGGCCATGGCAGTGGGCGACAGCGGCATGCATGGGGTCGTCGTTGGGAAATGTTTTCAGCACGGCCGCCAAATCCAGATTCGTCTGTAAAAATTCGCGAAGGAAATGCCAGTCGTCCACCGGCGCGGCGGTGGCGGCATGGATGCCGGCGTCAGTCTGCGTGAGACGGAGGAACTGTTTGCCGAGCACTCCCTCCCATGACTCGCCTCGTTTCCGCCAGCGGAAAACCTGGCCGGAATCAAGCGTGGCAGCGAGGTCGTAGTCGCGCACGGGCAGGAGGATTTCGGATGGCTGCGGTGCCAATCCTGGCGAACTG
>JAJXXI010000335.1 GCA_021781185.1 bacterium | reverse complement strand
TGTGATGGGGCTGACGTTTCGCCTGTCCTGACCTGGACGAACGCACCCGCCGGCACGAAAAGTTTCGCGCTGATCGCCGATGATCCCGACGCGCCGGCGGGAACCTGGGTGCATTGGGTGGTCTATGATCTTCCAGCCGGCGCCGATTCGCTGCCGGAAAACGTGGCGAAGTCGCAATACATCGCTGGCAACGCCTGTCAGGGCATGAATGATTTCCATCGGCTGGGTTATGGCGGGCCGTGTCCGCCGTCTGGCAAGGCGCACCGTTACTTTTTCAAAATCTACGCGCTCGACGCAATGCTTGATCTGAAGCCCGGAGTGACGAAAGATGATTTGCTCAAGGCGATGAACGGGCACGTGCTCGCGCAGGGGCAATTGACGGGAACCTATCAGCGGAAATAAACGCGGCTCAGAAAACACCCGACGGAAAAGTGAACGTGCCCGGCACCAGATAGGAGCGGGTCTGGGTGTCCTGTCCAAGCGAGCCGTAGTCGGTTGTGCCGGTGATCAGCGATTGTGCGGCCGCGAGAAAATGATCCGCGTCCAGCACCCCGCTGGACAAAGCGGTGCCGGAAGATTGAAAGTAAAGGTTTGGCACCTGCGCCTGCATGCCTTCAATGACCGTTTGCAGCGTTGGTGCCAGATAAGTTTCCTCCAACTCTTCCAACATGGAGTCTTACGAACGATGCCACGACTGCAGCGCGGCGTCGGTGGAAAAGTAAACCGGCAGACTGTCAGTGAAAACTTTGTAGAACGAATCCGCAAAGCTGTAGGTTCCCAAGCGCCCGCTGACGACGAAGTCGTTTGTCTGAAAAATGGAAAATTCATTCGTGTTCAGCCGGAAATCGGTCAGGCGCGGATGGATGGAGTTGGTGGCATTGTAAACCGCCGGATTGAGATTGAACGGATCCCAGAACTCCGCCGTGGTCGGGTCGAACGTGATTTGTGGCAGATATTGATTCGTAGGCGCATAAAGGCTGCTGAACTGGTCCAGCGGCAGCTGACCCACCGCCTGGATTTGCCAGCCAAATTCTGTGCCGTAACCATAAATCGCGTTGCCCAGCCCGCAGTCGTCGGGAGCGAGTTTTATATTGGCTGTAACGCGGTAGAACGCCTGATCGCCCGCCAGAGGCACGGCGGAGCGCAGCAGTTCATCAGACACACCAACGCCGCCTGGCAGCGGACCGGCCACCGGCTCCCAGGTTTGCATGTGGGTGCTGCGAAGAATCGTGTATTCGGGATACATCGAGCTGACCGGCAAAGCCAGCGTCGAGTGCAAGGAAACCGCTCCCTGTGAGCCGTCTGAATTAAACTGCAACACAACCTGATCCGCTGCATCGGCCCGGGTAAGTGCCAGAGCCATCCACAGAATGACGATGATGACCACGAAGCGATGATCGAATTGTCGCTCCATAAGCCAGCGCTGCTATATGAGATTTTTAACGCGGGATTCTCTAATGTAAACAAAATTCAAACTTTCGCTTCCGGCGGAGGTTCGTTTAAACTTCTTCTTCAAATTATGAGCAAAACCGCACTCCTGTTTGCCGGCCAAGGCGCGCAAGTCGTCGGCATGGGCAAAGATCTCGCCGGGAAATCCCCCTCCGCCAAGGCGTGGTTTGACCGCGCCAACGCCGCGCTCGGCTATGACCTCGCCGGGATTTGTTTCCACGGCCCGGAAGCGGACCTGACCAAAACGGAAAACGCGCAGCCGGGAATTTTTCTCGTGAGCTGGGTTTGCTTTGAACTGCTCAAAGAACAGGTGCCGAACCTGAAATTTGCCGCCACGGCCGGGCTTTCGCTCGGTGAATTCACCGCGCTCACGGCAGCGGGTGCGATGAGTTTCGAGGACGGCCTGCGCGTGGTTCGTCAGCGCGGGAAATTCATGCAGGAAGCGTGCGACATGACTCAAGGCGGCATGGCGGCGATCATCGGTTTGGATGAAGCCCTGACGCGTGAAGCCTGCGGCGAGGCCGGCGTGGTGCTGGCCAACTTGAACTGTCCCGGCCAGCTCGTGATTTCCGGCGAAGCAGAGAAAATCGCGAAGGCGTGTGAACTCGCCAAGGCCAAAGGCGCGAAGCGCGCGCTGCCTTTGCCGGTGGCCGGCGCGTATCATTCGCCGCTCATGGCCAGTGCGCAGCCGAAGCTTGCGGAGGAACTGGCCAAGGTAAGTTTGGCGGCCACGAATGTCCCCGTGATCTCCAATGTCAACGCCTTGCCTCATGGCATCCCGACGGCCATCTGCGAGCGGTTGGTGACGCAGGTCTGCGCCTCGGTGCGCTGGGAGGAATCCATGCGCGTGCTGCTGGCGCAAGGTTTTACGCGGTTCATCGAACTCGGCCCGGGCACGGCTCTGAGCGGTTTCATGAAGCGAATTGATAAAACTGCGCAGATGCTGAACGTCGCGGATGCGGCGAGCTTGGAGGCGACGGTGAAAGCTTTGAACGGTTAGCACAGCCCCTTGGCCTGTTGTTTCCGGAGCCGGCCGGGAATTTTTGCGGCTTGCGCCGTCGAATTGACGTTCGCTTTTCCATACAGCGATGCTGCCCGCCGAAGGCGGGTGCCACCCAACCGGGCGAAGTGCGATCGAATAAATTCGTGTCCATTCCCGTTCATCCGTGGTTAAATCTCCGCCGTGTTGCCTCACAAAAAAATTGAATTCGCAGTGCAAGCCGCCGTCCGCGCCGTGCTGCCGGACGCTGATGTCTCCACTGTTTTAGTCCGTCCTTGCGACCCCAAGTTTGGCGATTACCAGAGCAACGCGCTAATGTCGCTGGCCAAGGCGCGCAAGATGAATCCGCGCCAGCTTGCCACCGATGTGCTGGCGAAACTGGATGTTTCCGCCGTCTGCGAGAAGGTGGAAATCGCCGGCGCGGGCTTCCTGAATTTCCGGCTCAGAGCCGCCGTGCTCGCCGAAACACTCGCCGCCGCCGCGCGCGGCGAGCATCTGTTCTTCGATCAGGCCGCGCCGCCGCGCACGGTGGTCATTGATTTCAGTTCGCCCAATGTCGCCAAGCCGATGCACGTCGGCCATATCCGTTCCACCGGCATCGGCGACGCGCTCCAGCGCACGCTGCGTCTGCTCGGCCACC
>JAJXXI010000330.1 GCA_021781185.1 bacterium | reverse complement strand
GACCCAGCCGATGCGCCTCCGAGACGGCAAAATCAAACAGCTCCTGCCATTTCGCATTCATGAAATCGGCATCGCCCGGCGGCGGCGCGAATCGTTCCACCACGTCCATGATGATGACCCCGCCGATGCCGACACGCTTCATGGCTTCAAGATCGGCGGTGATGCCCGCCTTGTTGACGTTGCCGTTGTTCCAAAACCAGTAAACCCACGGGCGGGCGGAGGCGGGCGGGTTGGCGAATTGCTGAGAAAGATTATCGGCGAACAGTGAGGTTGCGCAGAGTGCCAGCGACAAGGCGAACAGTTGTTTTAACTTCATTTTAGGCAATGGTGAACAGGAATAAATCTTCAGCAAATGCGATGTGTTTCGATACCCAGTAATTGCCCCAGCTTCTCAATCTTCCCGGCAATGTGACCCAGTCCGACGGCGCAATGATGCGCCGGGCTGCGGGCATTCCATTCGTTGACAAATTTCCGCGCGCCGATGCTAAAACGGTAACGGCTGTTGGTGTTTCCAATCTGAAGAATCGGTCCGGGCACGGACTCGGCTTCGGCCGTCAGCAGTTCGAGCTGCCCGGCTGCGGTCTGCACCACGGAAAGCAACGTAACGGGACCGTGCTTCACTGACATCTCCACCGACAAACCGCGCCCCACTTTGCCGTGATAAACACCCAGCGGACGCACCTTGGTCTTGCCCTGGGCGATGCCGATGTGGCCCGGACCGTCGTGCCCCATCAAAACCACGTCGTCCTTGAAATCCATGGCGTAATACTCGGTGAATGAACCGCCCACGCCAAATGAATCCATGATTTTCATTGCCTGGGCGTTCTTGACCTCGTATTCGCCAGCCACCGGAATGCCGCGCGCCGTCAACAGCGAGTTGCCCAAAATGATGGAACTCATGGCTTCTTTGTTTTCCCCATTACCCGAACCCAAATAGTAATATGCCAGCGAACCGAGATCGTGCTCTTTCACCAGCCGGTCCAAGGCAACGGACGTGCGAGCGGCACGTTCCAGTTCGCTCCGGACACAATCTGCCCCGACATCAAATTTCTCGTAAAATTCCTTTACGCGGCTCGCGACTTGACGAGTCTTCACTTCCCGGCGCAACTGGGCCAGTTCATCCACTTCAATGATCTCCATGTGGCCGCCGAAGGTGGCGCAATGCTGGGTGAGATCAGACGCCACATCCAACATGCCGCCATAATAATGCCCCATCAACCCGAGCCGGTTGTGAAACAGGATGCTGGCCACCCGCGCCGCATCAATCCAATCGTTCACCTCGTCCCAGCAGACTGGATCATTGTGCAACATCCCGGTGATCTGATGGAACGGAATGCGCGCCCGTTTGAAGACATTGGCAATTTCAGGAACGGCACAGGCACCGCAATTTTCCAGCCATTTCCCGGTCATGGCCGTGCGATTCTTCAACCGGTTGAATTGTGCATAGTCCATGGCCGGTTCCGGGGAGAGGTTGAGAACCACCACCGGCATCTTTGCCCGCTGAACCACAGGCAATACGGTTGCCGACAAAGCATAGGTAGTGACGTGGATAAATATCAAATCAACATCTTCACAACGGAAACGGTGACCAGCTTCAAAAGCTTTTGACACCGAATCAATCAGTCCAAGATTCACGATCTCCAACTTTGGACGCGCGAGCTTCCGAGCAACCTGGTCAAGGTGGCCTTCAAGCCGCATTTTCAATCCTTTGAATTGCGGCCAATAGGCCTCCAAGCCAATGCCGAACAGGCCAATTCGACAGGTTTTCATGGTGCAATTATAACAAGGTTACAGACGGGAAAAATGGATGAAATGGCATTTTCCATGTAAAAAATGTTAACCCAGTCCTCACCACCGCCAAAGGTGATCAAGCGTTTCACTGCTCGTGTTTCTTATGACGTTTTGCGCGTTTCTCCCGCCAGTAATTGGGTGAGCTTCCAACCCGGTCTTTGAATTGTTTGGAAAAATGCGAGGCCGATTCGAACCCGAGGACTTCGGCAATTTCCTTGACCGACTTGGATGTGTTCACCAGCAAATCCTGTGACTTTTGAATGCGGGTGTTCAGGTAGTGTTGTCTTGGACTGACGCCGGTGCGCGCCAAAAAGCTATGGCGAAGATGAGAATAGCTCACACCCATTTCGGCCGCGAGCACCGGCAAATCCAACGGTTCCTGGCAACGCAACGCAATGAGCATGTGGGCGCGTTGCACGACATCGTCAATGGCCTTGGTAAAACCGTGTTCGCTGCGGCGCACATGGCCCAACATCGCCAGCAGGTGTAATCCCTGCGTCGAAAGCAAATCCTGGTTGGCCAAGGCATCAATACGCGCCAGGCCGTGACAGCGCTCGAAACAATCGCTGAAATCACTGATCAACCCCGCATTCAAAATACAGTGCTCCGGTTCAATCAGGCCGATACGCGCAGCTTCGTCGAACACATGACCCTGGCATTCGATCCAATGCTCCACCCAGCCGGTTTTGGCCGCCGGCTGGTAACGATGCCAGATGCCGGGAAACAGCACCATGATTGTGCCCGGCTTGACGGTTTGGATGCCACGCGTGGCAGCGCATTCAAACATGCCGGACCCGGCCGAAATCAAAATAATCTGAAAACTCTGCAGCACGCGGCCATTGTTCCAATCGAAGTGATGATCCAGCGGGTGCTGCCGCGGTGGATATTGCGTGCCAGGCAGTATGTTCGTATAACCCGCCGCCGTGGCCACGCAGCCCCAGATCGAGTTGGCCGGATTTTTCGGCAGATAAACGAAGTGGTCTTTCATGGATGACAGTGTGACTTTAATTTCGATCCGCAGCATTGTCCCGCGAAATAATTCCAATGCTGCCTGCTGAAAAATCGCGCACTGTGATCATCCCAAACCCGCACAGGCCAATAGCAAGCTTGATCATTGCAGTTTGACCGGTGAGATGCCCCGAGCGGCTGCCGGCAAAGGCAACAAAATGACCAACGTCAACCAAACGCAATTCAGATACGGATTTTTCATTAAGAGCTTATCCGTAAATAGAGGTTCATGTTAAAGTCAGCACATACGCCAGCAAATCAGGGCCGCCGCGCATTGCAGCAGCGCCAGAAAGTTGG
>JAJXXI010000754.1 GCA_021781185.1 bacterium | reverse complement strand
CCTTGAACCATTCATGAATATACAGCTCGAAAAGGTGCAACATGTGCTTCTCATCATCCACCAGAATGATGCGTTTCCTCGGAGCCGGCCTGGTAACAACTGTGCTCATGTTCACCTCCTTTGATTCAATGCCTGTTTCAAACAAGCTGGGCGGTGACCGGAAAAAACGAGCTCCGGCAAAAATCAGATTTCCGCCATTCAGCCAGACCGTTCACCAAAACCCGGTCCCCGTCAATGCAGGATTCATCCGTGACAATGGATTGCCGGATTTTCACACGCGCCAGCCTTTTGGTTTGAACGCCTGTTTTATGGGAACGAAACAGATGGAGATGGCGCAAGCTGCCGACACGCCCTGTCCAAAGCTGTTGAAAGCCGTGGGGCTCAAGGCAAAAACAGCCGGCTGAATCACGCCAATTTGATCGAATGTCGGGCTTGCAATTAACTGCCGGAAGCCGATAGTTGTTCGCAGAAATTAGTGGCCGGTTCCGAAGCGGTTCCGGCATCAGAAGAGAACCACGACCATGAAATGGATTACTCGCGAAAAAGTGATGGGTGAACGCGTCGCCTGCCCATGGCTGATCAAGAAGTTCATTGATCCGGAGGCTGAATTTATTTTTACCCCGGCAGATCAGTTGCCCAGCCGGGCCCGGGAGCTTGACGCCACTCCGTTCGACATGGATGGCGAAGACTGCCCCTTCAGCACCCTGTTGAAGAAACATCAACTTGCCGACCCGGCGGTCATGTTGCTGGGGGAAATTGTCCGGGCTGCCGATTCGCATCCCGCCAAGCCCCATCCCGCCGGCGAAGGTTTGCGCTGGGTGACCTGTGGTTTCAGCGCCTTGGGTTTGAGTGATCAGGAAATCCTCCAGCGCCAATTCATGGTTTATGACGCACTTTACGCCGAGTGCCGGCGGCGGGCGGCGTATGCGGGATATTTTTAAGCGGCAAACGGCAAATCAAGCCGCCCTGCCGCCGTTCTCGCGCCAGATCGAGCTGTGGGAAGCAGACAGTCTTCCACCAGGTTTTAAGCAGGAAACCACTCCTTCGGTTGCGATTTATCTCCCGCCGGAACAAAACGATTGCGGTTGGGAGTGATCCGTTGGTGATGGTCATTCCCCCACTTGCGGAACTGGTTTCAAACCCGACACCACCAGGCCAAAGCTTGCGCGAATGAGCGTCACCGTTTTGCGAACGTCATGGCCGCGAATAACGGTTGCAGTTCGCCCTAACCCGACTTGGCGGATTCGGCCCCGACCGTCTGCAAGCCACCGTCCGGAATCTGGTGGAACGCGGCCCGAACCTAAGTGACGATAAAAACCGGGTGGGCGAATCAAATCCTGACAAGCGCGAGAATACGCAAAAAAGCTGAGCCGCCCGTAAGGGCAAAGGGATGCCGCGCTGGCGCGGGGCGGCAGACCGACGACGCCATTCTCACCAGGGACGCGCCAGATCAGGACGCAGCTTGCGGGTCGCTTTCGGCTCACGGCTGGGGGGCCGGACATTTGCAGGCGTTTCCACCTCATCTCGCGGCGACGGCTCCGCCTGGGCCGCTATCGCTGTCAGCGTCTCGTTGATGACCCCCAGCAGCTCCTGCCGGCCATGGCCGGTGATGGCGGAACAGGTAAAGCTGGCCGGCGGCTGCACAAACCACGCCGCGATGCGTTCCATGAATGCCTGGATGTTCGCCGGCACTTTGCCGGGGGGGATTTTATCCGTCTTGGTAAAAACCAGCACGAACGGCACGTCGTTACGCACCAGCCATTCGACGAACTCCACGTCAATCGCCTGCGGTTCCAGTCCGGAATCAATCAGCGCAAACACGCAGCTCAAATTGGGCCGGTGCTTCAGGTAACGCGCCACCGCCTTGTTGAAGCGCCGGCTGTCCTTCTTCGCGCCGGCCGCAAAACCGTAGCCCGGCAGGTCCACCAGCCGCCACGTTTTGTTGACCGTGAAAAAGTTGATCATCTTGGTGAAGCCGGGCGTGGGCGAGACGCGGGCCAGCGCCGTCTGGCCGGCGAGCACGTTCAGCAGCGTTGATTTGCCGACGTTGGAACGGCCAATGAAGGCGAACTCCGGCAGCGACTCGTCCGGACACGCATCCAGGTCCGGCGCACTGCATTCAAAGATGGCGGATGAAATTTGCATGATCAATAACCAGCCGTGAGTATCGCAGCAAATCCCGCCCGCAGATACAACCAATTTCACCGATCCGTAATGTGAACGGCTAATCCTCTTCGCGCGGGTTGGCCGGATTTTTCAACTGCTCCTGCCGCGCACGGATGGTGTCCGCCTCTTCTCGGATGTTGACCAGCGAAAGCTGCGTGGCGTGGAACAGACTCGCACAGCCACCGATCAGGCCCGCCACGCCGACGATCCCCAGCAACAGCCCCAAACCGACGACCACTTGCAAGACAAGTTCGCTGCCCAGTTGTCCCGCCACCGCGCCGAGCAACGTCGCCAGCGTGGCGGCCACGAACGCGCCCAGCGCCACATAGATGAAATGCAATGCGCGCAGCAGCAGCGCCGCCTGCCGTTCCACCCGGTTGACGTGCCCGATAAATTTCGGCCCGCGCGGCTGCGCGTCCCGTTCCGACTCCCGGAACAACTCGCGCATGGATTCGCGGGTGCGCAGGAGCCGGTTGATGGTGCTCAGCGCCAGCACGCAGGAAGCGTTGGTCAGCAGCGCCGGCGCGGCGATGAATGTCAGCACCGCAAATGGATTGTTGGTCAAAAGATTGTTCCCCATGATTTTCAACGGCAGATTGATCCGCCCGATATTCCGTCCCGGCAGGGACAACCGGAAATTAGCCAGACCCGGAGCCCGATACCACCAAAATCCCATCCTGAAAGGGCGGAGGAACCTTCACGCCCGCCGTCGCGCTGTCAGCGCGTATTGGGCCGGGTTCATTCATCGCCATAAAACCTTGCGTTTGCACGCCAGTCGGCTTTCCTGATGGCGAAGTGAACACAGTTGAAAACCAAGCCGGCGCGAGTCCGCGCCGGATCAATTATTGGCGGCTATGGCTTTTGGATACCGGGCTGATGAGCGCCGGCATGCTTTTTTTCCTGGCCACCCAATACGGCACCCACGAGTATTTCGGGAAGGC
>JAJXXI010000026.1 GCA_021781185.1 bacterium | reverse complement strand
CGCCTCTGCGCGACGGGTCATTTGCACGACATCGTGTTCTTCAAACTCTAACTCCGAACTGAATTTTTACTGTGGCTACCAATTACGAAACTCACGAATACGACGTGCTGGTCATCGGCGCAGGCGGCGCGGGTCTGCGCGCGGCAATTGAAGCGTCAGCCGCCGGCGTCAAAGTCGGTCTGATCTGCAAGTCCCTTTTGGGCAAGGCGCACACCGTCATGGCCGAAGGCGGCATGGCGGCGGCGATGGGCAATGTGGATGACCGCGACAACTGGAAAATTCATTTCGCCGACACGATGCGCGGCGGCCAATACGTCAACAACTGGCGCATGGCTGAACTGCACGCCAAGGAGGCCCCGGCGCGTGTTCACGAACTCGAATCGTGGGGGGCGGTGTTCGACCGCACCAAGGACGGCAAAATTCTCCAGCGTAATTTCGGCGGGCATCGCTATCCGCGCCTGGCGCACGTCGGCGACCGCACAGGTCTCGAATTGATCCGCACCTTGCAGGATCACGGCATTCATCAGGGCATTGCGGTTCACATGGAGCAGACGGTTGTTTCGCTGCTCAAAGACGGCGACCGCGTCGTGGGCGCGTTTGGTTACGACCGTGAGCGCGGCCGTTTCCGCATTTTCAAAGCCAAGGCCGTCGTGCTTTCCACCGGCGGATTGGGCCGGGCCTACAAGGTCACGAGCAATTCATGGGAAGGAACGGGCGACGGTGTTTCTCTCGCGTATCACGCCGGCGCGGAACTGCTGGACATGGAGTTCATTCAGTTTCATCCGACCGGCATGATCTGGCCGCCAAGTGTCATGGGCATTCTGGTGACCGAAGGTGTGCGCGGCGAAGGCGGTATTCTTAAGAACAAGGAAGGCAAGCGCTTCATGTTTGACGACATTCCGGAACCTTACCGGCCACAGACCTCGACTGATCCTGAGGAAGGCTGGCGCTATGTGTGTGGCGATAAAAACGCCAAGCGGCCGCCGGAACTGCTGACGCGCGACCACGTGGCCCGCTGCATCATGCGCGAAGTGAAGGCTGGCCGCGGCAGCCCGCACGGTGGCGTGTTCCTCGACATTGCGTGGATCAAGGAAAAAATCCCGAACGCGGCGGAACACATCAAACGCAAACTACCTTCGATGTATCACCAGTTCATGCAACTGGCGAACCTTGACATCACCAAGGAACCGATGGAAATCGGCCCGACCACGCATTACGCGATGGGCGGCATCCGCGTGAACGGCGACACGCAGGCGACGAACGTCCCCGGCCTGTTTGCGGCGGGTGAATGCGCCGCAGGTTTGCACGGAGCGAATCGCTTGGGCGGCAATTCACTTTCCGACCTGATCGTCTTCGGCCAGCGCGCCGGCGAACACGCCGCAAAATACGCCAAGGCCAATCCGAACATCTCCGTCAGTGACGCCCAGGTTGAAGCCGCTTATCACGAAGCCGTGGCACCGTTTGAACGCCCCGCCGGCAGCGGCAGCGAAGGGCCTTACCAGGTGCAGTCCGATTTGCAGAACATGATGCAGGAACTCGTCGGCATCGTGCGCCAGCAAAATGAAATGGAAAAGGCACTCGACGGCATCGGCAAGCTTAAGGAACGCGCCGAGAAAGTCGGCGTGCAGGGCCACCGCGAATACAATCCCGGCTGGCACACGGCGCTGGATCTCAAGCATCTGCTCACGGTTTCTGAGGCGATCACGAAGTCGGCCATTGACCGCAGGGAAAGCCGCGGCGGCCATTTCCGCGATGATTTCCCGAACAAGGATCCCGAAGCCGCCAAATACAACACTGTGCTTTCCAAGGCGACGGACGGCTCGATGAAACTGCGGCGCGAGCCGATTCCACCCATGCCGGCGGAACTGAAACAGGTCATCGAAGAAACCAAAAACTGAACTTTTGACGCGATGAATACTGTCACATTCAGAATCTGGCGCACGGACGGCAACGGCGGCGGCAAGTTCGTGGATTACACCACGGAAATCACCGAGGGCCTCGTCGTTCTCGACGTCGTTCACAAAATCCAGAAGGAGCAGGCCAACGACTTGGCGGTCCGCTGGAATTGCAAGGCTGGCAAATGCGGCTCGTGCTCGGCGGAAGTCAACGGCATGCCGAAGCTCATGTGCATGACGCGCATGGACACGCTCGATATCAGCAAGCCCATCACCATTGAGCCGATGCGCGCATTTCCGAGCATCCGCGACCTCGCGACCGATGTGTCTTGGAACTTCCGCGTCAAAACCAAGATCAAGAAATTCAATCCGCGCAAGCCGGACGCGCCGGACGGCACCTGGCGCATGTATCAAGAAGACGTGGACCGCGTGCAGGAATTCCGCAAGTGCATCGAATGCTTCCTCTGTCAGGATGTCTGCCACGTTACGCGTGACCATCACAAGCACGACGAATTCATCGGCCCGCGCTTCTTTGCCTATACTGCTGCGCTGGAAATGCACCCGCTCGATACCGAAGACCGCCTGGCAGAACTGAAGCAAGCCCACGGCATCGGCTATTGCAACATCACCAAGTGCTGCACCAAAGTCTGCCCGGAGCACATTGCCATCACCGACAACGCGATTATTCCGCTCAAAGAACGCGTGGTGGATGAATATTACGATCCACTCGGCTGGTTGTGGAAAAAAATCCGTCCCCAAGGCTGAAAAGGCTGATTTTCTGACCGTGACACTTCAAACCCATGGATTTTCCATGGGTTTTTTAATGTGGAAGGCCCCTTGTAAACAGCAACCAGGGCAACCAATAGCCAGTTTTGGCGATTATACACGTGCAGTTTTATCAAATAAGTTTGCAGAACTCGTATGTCCCTTTACCTCCAATAACTGGTAAATTTAGCCAGACCACACAAGCATTAGCATTATGAACAAATACCTACCACTCGGAAAATTCTCATTCGGCATGGGAGATCGTTTTGCCCATCAGGGCAAGGCGCAACTTCAGGCCTGTATTCTCGCCACGGAACTGGGGGCGGAATTCATCCCTGTCTGGAACAAATCCAATCGCGAACACACTTTCATTGGCACCGAGCCATCAAGTTTGCGCGCCGAAGCGGATGCCGCCGTCAAGGCGCTCGGCTGGAAAAAACCGTATCA
>JAJXXI010000078.1 GCA_021781185.1 bacterium | reverse complement strand
CAAGTCATCACTCCGGATGGTGAAAAATTGAAAAGCCAGCCACTGGGACTCTTCTATGATGACGGCAACCACACCGTGTTGATTGCCGTTTTGACCAATTCGGTGGGGCAATTGTATGGCGGCAACCAGGCCATCTACACGAATGCATTCGTTGGCGTCCATGCGGACATTATTTACACGTATAAAAAGAGCGGGTTTGAACAGGATATTGTGCTGCGCTCCCGCCCGCCATCTCCCGAAAGCCTGGGCTTGAATCCCGCAACCGCCCGACTACAGATGATGACCGAGTTTTTTGGGGCCAACAGCCCGGTGGAGGCTGCTCCTTTCAAGAACCGACAAAATGGGTTGACTGACCAAACCTTGAAGTTTGGCAAGATGAAAATGGTGCAGGGACGGGCCTTTTCCATTGGCGGCCAGAATAATAAAAGTTCGCGGGCACGCGGAACGCCCACCTACAAAAGCTGGCTTAAGATTGGCGGACGAACCTTTTTGATTGAAACCGTGCCGTTCCGGAAAATCCAGCCCGACCTGCTCCAGTTGCAGGCGGCCATGCCAGCCAGTCATGACCTCCAAGCGGCGAATTCCATGCTTTACAAAATTTCGGACACGCGGTTGGTGCCGCCTGCGCATGAATGCACACCGCCTTCCGAGCCGGGCCAATTCGCCCGGATGGAGTTGCCGCCGGAAAAGGGGCTGGTGCTGGATTATCTGGCTTTGAACAATTATTATGCCAGTGGCGATTACACCTTTCAAAGCAATCAGACATATTATGTGAGCGGTTATTGCGAAATTGAAGGCACACTCACCATTCAGGGTGGAACCGTGGTGAAATATGCCCACGACGCGGATTTGTATGTTGGCGGCGTCACCTGTCAGACCGGTCCGTTCAATCTCGCCACCTTGACTGCCAAGGACGATGATACTGTCGGCCAAACCATTGCGGGCAGCACCGGAATCCCGAGTGGATATTATGCCGCATCGGCTTTGGACTTTGGCAACAGTGATAATGTGGAAGCCTTGCCAAGCTTGCGCAATTTGCGAATTTGTTACGCCGCAGTGGCCATCTACAATCCCGGAGCAGACATCGGGTTTGACCTGTTGAATTCCCAGTTGATTCAATGCGACATCGGGGTGTTGACAGTGTGGATGAACAGCACCTACAAGCCGAATTTCTCCATACGCAACGTCCTGATGGATCAGATCGGCAGTGCCGCCTTTGACGGCGAGCCTTTTGATGCCCTGATGGAAAATGTCACCGTATCGGGAGTGAACGGCGGAACAGCCTGCCTGGTCTCCGTGAATGATGACGTGGAAAACTACAACGTGGGCTTGGTGAATTGTCTTGGACTAAACACCATTTATTGGGGGTTCACCAATTATTGGGGAGGTGGTGGAGCCTCGTTGAACGGCACCTGCTGTTATTCCAATCTGGATTCCTCGGCCTTTCAAACCGTTGGCGCGGGCAATTATTATCTGGCCAACAACAGCCCGTATCGCAATGCGGGCACGGCCAATGTGGATGGTGTCTGGGTCAACGGCCCGGCGCTGCTGCCGTATTTGCGCCAGATGACCACCTATCCGCCCAACGTGATTTCCGGCAGTTTTTCCGCCAACACGGTGCTTTACCCCCGCGTCCAGCGTGACACGGATGCGGTGGACGCTGGCTATCATTACGATACCCTGGATTATCTGGCTTACGGACTGACGGTGAATTCCGGCGTGTTGCTGACCTTGACCAATGGTGTGGCGGTGGGCGTGGCCGGAGATGTAACGCTGAATGGCGGTCTGTTTGCTCCCATGCGGTTCACCAATGCCGTGGTCCAAGAGCAGCCGGCCAGTCCGATTAATGTCCTGGTGGGCGCCCTGACCTTGAACATCACTTGGGACGGCGATGGCGATGGCCTGCCCAATTGGTGGGAACTGATGTGGTTTGGAAATTTGAGACAGACTGCCGCCAATACCGATGCCAATGGCCATACCCTGCTTTACGATTACCTAAACGGTCTTAACCCGGACGTCATTCAATTTTCGTCCATTGACGTGACGAATAATTATGTCAATTCAAGCTCTGCACCGGCACAACTGGCCGTCTCCGGCTTTCCCTATTATTTTGCCGTTTCCGTGGATGATACGAATTATGCCGCCGACGCGGAGTGGAACATCTACACCTCATCCAACATCACCATCAATCTTGGCTCGACCGAAGGTTGGCATGAAGTTTGGATCGGTCTTCGCAGCTATACGGATCCAACGAATGCTGCCGTGTGGCAATGGAAACGGTTGAAGCTAGATACCACGCCGCCAGAGATTGTCATTACCAACCCGATGGTGGCTGGCGGCGCTGCCGCCACGGTGGATGTGCCGTTGATTCAACTGAGCGGTTACAGCCCCGAAGATTTGGATCATATTTCGTGTGACGTGAGCAACGCGTTGGGCGTGGTCACCAATCTGGATGCCGGTGTCACCGACCGGTATCACGATG
The DNA here is from genome assembly GCA_021781185.1 of bacterium. Taxonomy (GTDB): domain Bacteria; phylum Verrucomicrobiota; class Verrucomicrobiia; order Limisphaerales; family UBA11358; genus UBA11358. The sequence goes on along the minus strand of JAJXXI010000078.1, from coordinate 628 downwards.
CGAGCACTTGGGAATTCACCACGAACCATTTTGAATGCCTGGACATTGACCTGACCAATGGACTGAACCTGATTACCGTTCACGCAACAGATTTGGCGGGAAACGAGACCATAACGAACTTCAGTTTCACGCTGGACTATGCCAGCAAAACCAACCCGCCGGTGGTGCAAATTACCTGGCCGCAGGATGGCACGAAGGTCGCTGGTGACAGCTTTACCCTGGATGGTTTTGTGAATGATCCCACCGTGACGGTGACAGCGCAGATGATCAGCTCCGATGGCACGACCAACACGGTCAACGGCCTGGTGGAACGGAACGGGCGGTATTGGGTGGAGAATTTGCCGCTGGCCAGTGGTGCGAATAATTTGACCTTGACCATGGCGGATGCGGTGGGGAATACGAGCGTTACGAATATCCGTGTGATTCAAAGCGCGTTGACGCTGGCGATGAATCCGGTGGTGCCGGACTCGGATTTGTGGAAATCCAAGGTCAATCTGACGGGGGTGATCAGCGATCCCAACCAGGCGGTCTGGGTGAACGGTGTGAAGGGGCATAATAATGGGGACGGCACCTGGTATGCCAACGACGTGCCGACGTCGCCGGGCGGCGTGGCAAGTTTCACCATCAT
>JAJXXI010000309.1 GCA_021781185.1 bacterium | reverse complement strand
TAAGGCTGTATCCCGAGGAGAACAACACCTACGAAATCAACCAACTGCCTTCCGGCGGACTGGAAATTCGAGCGACCTGTCCGGGGCAAATAGTTGCGCGGGGGGGAAATATTCCTATTCCTGGTTTTGACCACGGATTTACTCGGTGGATCTATCACTCGATTGTGGATAAACCGGACTCTCCGAAGCCGATTGATTCATTTAAGCTGAAGACGGAGTTTGAACAATTCCGCCCGGTTAACGGCCATCTGCTGACTGAACACCATATTACCGCCAATCTCGACTTTACAAAATCCGAGGCGAAAGTCACAAATTTTAGGCCGGAAATCACTCTGGACGCGATGCAGGTGCGCGACTGTTCCGGTCGCCCGCTGCTTTTTCCGTTAAACAAAGGATACGCGGACCAAGTTTACATATATACTTTGACGAACCATGTATGGGACTTTGACCAAGAACGAATAAACCACAACGCCAGGGACATCAGGGAATTGCTGGCCAAGGGGGCAATGCCCCCTGATAGTCTCGATGATAAAGTTTCTGTTAGTCTCGATGGTAAAGTTTCTGTTGGGAATGCGACCAATTCCGGACACCATCGGATTGGCGTTCTCGCCGGACTTGGAATAATTTCCGTGTTGTTCGCTTGGATGTTGTTACACCAGTGGCGGACTTCATGGATTAGTAAAAAACAAATAAAATAAACCATAAAAAAAGGAATAATATGAAAAAACTCGTCTGTTTGGGATTCATGGCTTTGGTGCTGGGCGCGCAAGCGCAAGTTAATGACCCGCCCACCAACGTATGGGCCACGAGAACGGTTAGCTGTGTGGATTCGACTGGGTGTATCTATCACGTGGTTGGGATTCGCATCGGAAGCCAACAAACGTGCGCTCCAGGCTCGCAGCCTTCATGCTCGGCTACCGCATGTGGTAACTTTGGTCCTTATGCTTATTTTGGGTGTTGAATTGTATAAAACACCGCGAGAGACCCAGGTGGTGCATAGATATGCCCGTCTGGGTTTCTCGGTAAAATTGATTCAGAATTCGATCAAGGCGGGCGCATAGACTTAATGGCTGATGCGCATTCAAAGCCCAAATCGGGCTTTTTTACCGGGGTATGTTTGAAGACTTTGGAAAGAGGTTTAGTTTCCAACATCCGCACCATCGCTTAAAAATCGATGGTTAAAAACAAGTTTTGCTGTGGGGCGGAGACTCTAATCTCCAGATGCTTAACAGAGGGATTAGGTTCTGCTGAATTGCTCATACTCTCATGCCCAACGCAACGCTGAAATCGCAAGCAGACCATGAAGTTTCAGGGCGCGCCACCAGCACCTTTGTAGATAAATTCCTGTTCAGTGCCGGCCTGATCTTTGCGATCACCGGCATTGCGAAGATTTTCAGCTCATTTGGTTCCGCAAAAGTGCTGCTGGAACTAGATCCAATCGTTGGAGTCCAGTTTCGTTATTTGATGTTCGCGGTTGGTGTGGTCGAGATCGGAGCGAGTGTATTTTGTATTACGTCGCACCGGACCCGAACTGCGGCTTTGTTGGTTGCGTGGCTGTCCAGCCTGTTTTTGGTTTATCGCCTAGGAGTTTGGTGGCTTGGCTGGCAAGCGCCATGCCATTGTCTCGGCACTTTAACCGACTCCATTCATCTGGCACCCGCGACGGCTGACAACCTCATGAAGATCGTGCTGGCGTATCTCCTTGTCGGAAGTGTGGTCTGTCTGGTTTACTACTGTCGGTCGGCTCGCGCGTCAAAAATGCAATTCTGACATGCCAACTTGCAGTCCAGCGCCCATTTCAGCCAGGGGAAGGCGGGATCCATTCGTTGATGGCATTCGGGGAGCCGCGCACATTATTTTATTGTTGGACCACTTGGCTATCTTGCTTCCCGTTCTTTTTGGATTCTGGAGCGATTTCTTTGAGCCCCTGGGTTTTTTTTCCTTTGCCGAAGTGTTTGTTTTCTTGTCGGGTTATGTTTCCGGGTTGGTTTACACCCGAATCTACCGGGAAAGAGGAAAGGCCGCCCTCCTGCGGAAGGCTTTCGTCAGGTGTGGAACGGTTTACTCTTGTTATGTTGTTTCTGTTGTAATCCTTCTTTGTTTTGCGAAGTGCCTTCAACAAGAGCTTGTTGGTTGGAGATCTTGGGATCAATTGTTAACTTGCCCATTGTCGGCGGCTGTCTACATGGTGGCGACTTTGTCTTGCAACCCGCTGTTTTTGGAGATACTGCCGATGTATGCCATGTTTCTCATGTTCACGCCTCTGATCGTAATACTGTTAGAACGGAAACATCGCTTCGTGGTCATTGCTTGCAGTTTTCTTGTCTGGTTCGCGGCGCAATACGCAATCGGGTCTGGGAAAGGCGGACTTTCCTTTTTAAACGGAGCAATTTTCACCGGCTGCTTCTCCCCCCTTGGCTGGCAGCCTCTATTTGTCATAGGCCTGCTTTGTGGGCATAAAACCCATGACTCGAACGGGCCCTGGCTGCCACGGCATCCACTTTGTGTTCTCCCGGTCTTCTGCATCATAATTGGGCTGTATGTGCTCCGCCACAGCGCTGCGGGAATGAACTTCGGCCAGGAGTGGGCTGCTGGATCGACCATGGGCCCGATGCGGTTGCTCAACTTTCTTTTCGTTGCGTTTGCAGTAGCCTCCGGCAGGGAGCTGTTACAGAATGCGGTGTCTTGGCGGGGATTCGAGTTTCTCAGCAGGCACTCGCTTCAGGTCTTTGCATTTCATTTGATACCAATCTGTTTGCTTACACGTTTGATAAACAGCAAGACTCCAATTTCCGTATCGGTGCAGTGCGCGACTTTTCTCTTTTGCGCCGCTTGGCTCTTTTTAACCGCAGCCTTGGCCAATTTATTCGGAACAGGGCGACATTGGGTGATTGAAGTTTGGAAAAAACATTGTCGCTGCAAGGATTACACGGAATGAAAGCAGAGGGCAACGAACAATATATTGGTTGCTTAGGTGTGTTTTGCGTGCTCTTGAGCGCAGAGTGGTTGCGAAACGCGCGCCTGTGGTGGGCATCTTTGGACCAAGTGCGGGAATCCGTGATGGATTCCCTACTAAACAGCTATATTGATGTGTTTGAACTGTAACTCGACAATATTT
>JAJXXI010000297.1 GCA_021781185.1 bacterium | reverse complement strand
CCGAACTGGCCCGCGCCCGCCAGCACGCCGCAGCGGTTGATCCAGACGGGAAACTGAAACGTTTCGGCATATTCCAAGGCCACGGCTTCGCTGGCGAGTTTGCTGGAACCGTAAAGCGAAACCGGCGGCGCGGTGGAAAACGATTCGCTGACGCCGGCGGCGGTGATTCCGGCGGGCAGGGGCACGTCAGCCCGCGGATGGAAGGCATGGTGACGAACCTCCACTGGCAGGCCGGCCAGCGGCGGCACGGAATATACGCGGCTGGTGCTCAACAGAATCAGCCCGGCGCGATGCGTTTTGCAGTATTCCAGGACGTTGACCGTGCCCCACAGGTTGTGTTCCAGCAACTGGCGCGAACTGGTCTTGCCGTCCACGCCGGCCAGCACGCTGGGATTGGCGGCGGCATCAATGACGTAATCGGCGGCGGGCAGCGTTTCCAAATCCGTGGCGCTGCGCACATCGGCGTGGATGACTTTGACGCCCAGTTTTGCCAGTTCGCGCCGGTTCAATTCGCTGCCGGGGCGGATGAAATTATCCACGCCCACGATTTGCAGGTTTTCAACGGTTGCCCGCAGTGTGCGCGCCAGCGTGCCGCCCACAAACCCGCAAATGCCGGTGATCAATATTTTCATAGGCCGTTTCGCACAGGGGAACACAGACGGACACGAATTTAAAGCGGAAACCAGAAATCAGCCTGGCCCCGTGTGCATCTGGACACGGTCCTTGACTGGCCGCAGCCTTGGTAGTAGCACAGGCATCCTGCCTGTGAATTGCGTCCGCATGGTTTGGCTGGCAGAAGCACACAGGCAGGATGCCTGTGCCACTACGCTTCCGGCTGACGCCGGAACCATCTCATCCCGAACTTAAGGACCGTGTCCAGATGCGCCCTCTGATACTGGAGATGTCCCCATAAAACCCGCCATTGGATCGGCCGCCAGACAGCGCAAAAAGTCGCCAAAAGAAAAGGGATGAAACTGCCAGCCATTTTGAGCCTTTTGCGCGTTTTTGCGGCCGCGTTTAAAATTTCGCTTTCCCGTTCAGTTTCCCGCTTTCAAATTTTTTCGGACAAACGCCTCCACCCGTGGCCAGGTTTCCTCGACGCTTACATCCCGCAGGCAGAAGGGTTCCGCAAAACGGCAGTAATCCGAGCAGGGCTTGTAAGGACAGGCCCTGCCTTCCACGGCTTCCGAGGCCGGGTGCAACGGGATGAACCATTCCGGGAGTTGCGGGCCGAACCAAGTGAATGTGGGCAGGCCGCACGCCGCCGCCAGATGGCCGGGACCGGAATCATTGCCGAGAAACACCCCCGCGCCGTCGAGCCGGGCCAGCAGTTCGGTCACGGTTCGCGGGCAGGCGGGCGTTTCCCCCCGGCTCTGCCACCAAGCCACCTGGCTCGCGTCGCAAATGATTTGGACGGCGACGTGGTTCCGGCGCAAACGCAGGGCGATTTCGTGAAAATTTTCCAGCGGCCACACCCGCAAGGGCAGGCGTGCCCCGGTATGAATGAGGACCAGCGGCGGACGCGGACGCGCGGTGGAAAAAATATCCCGCCGCGACGGCAGCTTCAATCCCAGCGCCTGGCCGGCCACCCGCCAGTATTCAAAGTGGTGCGCCTGCGGCTCGGGCCGCAAGAGCGCCTGGGTGAGAAAGCGCTGGCTTTTCAAACGCGGAAAACCGAGGCGCTCGCGGGTGCCCGCCAGTTGGAGGGTCAGATGATCACGCGGATCCCAGCGGGCCGAAACGCCAAAGTCAAAAGATTGGGCTGCCAATTGCCGGTGCAGGCGGACCATCTCCCGCCAAGGCCAGCGCCACATCTGGTATTTGTGCCGGAACGCCGTCCACGGCGCGTTAAAGGGCACCAGTTCCACCGTTGGCCAGAAACGGGAACGCAAGTCGGCCGCGAACGGTTTGGCGAGCAGGGTGACGTGGAATTGGTCGGCGGCAGCCTGAAGGAAGGGCGTAGCAACCACCAAATCCCCCAACCCCCATAACTCCAAAACAAGCAGTCGCGGTTTCACGTGACAACCTTGGTGAATCGCCCCCGTTGGGAAACTGAAGCCGGAAACCTGAAAGTTGAAACGCGAAGCCGGGAAAAGAAAGCCGTAAGCCCGCAGCCGGAACCAAAAATCACCGGCCCGGTCGTTACCGAAAAATCAACTTTATGGCTTTCAGGTTTCAGGTTTCAGGTTTCAGCTTTGTCGCTTCCGTCCTTCCCTTTACGCCGGTTGCGGCGCGCTGGTGGCGTTGGGTTCCGCCGTCAGGGGTTTTGGCCGGGCAAGGACATTGACCACCGCCCGGCGCGGACGCCGGCAGACCCCCCAGTTCAGCGCCACACTGAAACCCACATATTTGGCAAACGATCCGACATCCGAATCATAGGCTCCAAAGATGAGGAAGAAATGCAGTATATGCTCCAAATGCATGGCCAGCAACAGGGCATTGACGCTAAGCAGTGCGGGGTCGCCATATTTGTAATTGCGATACAAGATAAATGCCCCGGCCCCCATGATGAACAGGATGCTGAGACAACCCCAAAACCCAAAACAAATAATGGTGGAAAGCGGGCCGCTGTGAAAATCATTGGAAATGGCCAGACTCTCCAAACTGGCATCCGCATGGGCGCTGAGGGCAAATGGGTTGTTTGGCCCCATTTCCTGATAATCCATGACGCTTAACGAGTATCCTTTGCCCAGCAGGAGGTATCCCGGCACTTTGGGCAACAGGGCCTTCCAGATGGTCAGTCGCCAATCCGTTGACCCCTCGGCATCCGCCCGGACGGTGGGTTTAATATCTAGCGGGAGAAAGGACAATGAGCGCTGGATGCTCTCCGGTAAATCTCGGGCGAACGGCACCACCGCAGTGCTGGCAATGAAAGTTACAGCAATGGCCACGGCCAGCAGGCGGGTCCGGTGCAGCCCTTCCAGAAAGAAGATGAAACCAATGACCACGACATTCGCGAAGAGATTGCTGCGAAAACCGCCCAGTTGGGCCAGGACAAACAAGATAGCAAACAAGGCGCACCGGATGGGGTGGCGGGCCGCCAGAATTCCCCGAAGCCCGTAGCGGGCCAACATAAAGATCATCAGGACGCTAGCTGTGTTCGCCAGGCTGGTGAGCC
>JAJXXI010000634.1 GCA_021781185.1 bacterium | reverse complement strand
TTCTTTCTTGGATCACGAGGACAAGGAAAAGGGCAGCAAATCCAAGGACAACGGCGGCCTGACGCGTGGCACGGACGAGGAAATCCTGAAGCTGTTCTACACCATCGAGGAACTCTCGGTGAAGGAAGCGGAAAAGATCGAAGATTTACAGAATCGCGTGCTGGTGCAGGACGCAGTGGACGAGGAAAAGGGGCTGGTGGTGGCGCGCGCATTCGAACCGCTATCGAAGGCTGTTGTCAAACAGATCGCTGAACTGGGGATCACCAAGATCAAGGTCGTGGACACCTCGGTGGATGAGGGCAACATGATCAAATGCCTCAAAAAGGATCCGGCCAAGAACGAGGAAGAGGCGCTGAAGGATATTTACCGCCGCCTGCGCCCTGGCGATCCGCCGACCGCCGCGAATTCCCGCGCGCTGATCAAGCGTCTGTTCTTCGACGAAAAGCGCTACGACCTCGGTCGCGTGGGCCGTTACAAGATCAACCAGAAGCTGGGGATCAAGAACAGCAGCCGCATTTTGACCAAGGAAGACCTGGTCGAAGCCACGAAGTATTTGCTGAAGCTCAAGAAGGGCGAAGGTTCGCTGGATGATATTGATCACTTGGGCAGCCGTCGCATCCGCACGGTGGGCGAATTGCTTTCCAACCAGTGCCGCGTGGGGCTTTCCCGCACGGAACGTCTGGTCAAGGAGCGCATGACACTGTTCGACCAGACGGTCGAATCCATGACGCCGCAAAAGCTCATCAACCCGAAGGCGCTGTCCGCCGTGATCCGCGATTTCTTTGGCCGCAGCCAATTGTCGCAGTTCATGGATCAAATTAATCCGCTCGCCGAGTTGACCCACAAGCGCCGCTTGTCGGCTCTCGGACCCGGTGGTTTAAGTCGTGACCGCGCCGGTTTTGAAGTTCGTGACGTGCATCCGTCGCACTACGGCCGGATTTGTCCCATTGAAACGCCCGAAGGTCCGAACATCGGCCTCATCGCGTCGCTGGCGACGTTTGCGCGCATCAACGAGTTCGGTTTCCTCGAAACGCCCTATCGCCGTGTCAAAGACGGCCGGGTGACGACGGACATCGAGTATCTCACCGCCGATCGGGAGGAGCAATTCATCGTCGCCCAGGCGAATTCCGCCATGAACGAGAAGGGGCACTTTACAGATGACCGCGTGGTCTGCCGTCAGCGTGGCGAATTCATTGATGTGGAGCCGAACAAGGTTGACTTCATGGACGTTTCGCCCAAGCAGCTTGTCTCGATCGCCGCCTCGCTGATTCCGTTCCTTGAACACGACGACGCGAACCGCGCATTGATGGGTTCCAACATGCAACGCCAGGCCGTGCCGCTCCTCGTCACCGAGGCGCCGCTCGTGGCCACCGGTCTCGAAGACCGCGTCGCCCGCGATTCCCGCGCGGTGCTGGTGGCGGAAGAAGCCGGCAAGGTTGCCTCGGTCAACGGCAACCAGATCATCATCACGGAAAACGGCCAGTTGCCCGAAGGCAAAAAGAAGGTCAGGCACGATCCGGCCAATGGTGTTTCCGTTTATCCCGTTCGCAAATTCATGCGTTCCAATGCGGCCACCTGCATCAACCAGAAAATTCTGGTGGCGAAGGGGGACCACATCAGAAAGGGCCAGGTCTTGGCGGACGGTCCCTGCACGCAGAACGGCGAGCTCGCGCTCGGTCGTAACGTGCTCGTGGCGTTCATGCCGTGGAACGGCTACAACTTCGAGGACGCCATCATGATCAGCGAAAAGATCGTGAAGGACGACATCTTCACCTCGATTCACATTGATGAATTCGAAGTGGCCGCCCGCGACACCAAGCTTGGACCGGAAGAAATCACGCGCGACATCCCGAACCTCGGCGATGAGGCGTTGAAGAATCTCGGACCGGATGGTGTGATTCGCATCGGTGCGGAAGTGAAACCCGGCGACATCCTCGTCGGCAAAATCACTCCCAAGTCGGAAACCGAACTCGCGCCGGAAGAGCGTTTGCTCCGCGCCATCTTCGGCGAGAAGGCCGCCGACGTGAAGGACACCTCCCTGAAGGTTCCCTCCGGCACCTACGGCATTGTCATGGACGTGAAAGTCTCCGCGAAGAAGGATGCCGACCGCATGGTTCGCTCCGCTTCCAGCGAGGAAAAACGCCACGCCAAGCAGATCGAGGAAGATCATAAGAAGAAAACCGGCGAACTGGAAGACCAGTTGACGGAAGCGTTGAGCAATATACTGCTCGGCGAGAAAATTCCGCTCGACGTCGTCAACAGCGAGACTGGCGAAATCATCATTCCCGCGAACCGCAAGATCACCAAAACGCTGCTGCGCAAGCTCGCCACGGTCTATGACCGCATTGAGATTGATCCGTCGCCGATCCGCAACAAGATCAACGAAATCATCGGCCAGTTTAAGAAGAAATTCGACGACTTGCAGATGCAATACGACGAAGAGATGGAACGCGCCGAAGCCGGTGAAGGTGTCGAAGCCGGCATCGTCAAATCGGTGAAGGTTTACATCGCCTCGAAGCGCAAATTGTCCGTCGGTGACAAGATGGCCGGTCGTCACGGTAACAAGGGCGTGGTTGCCAAGATCGTGAAGGAAGAAGACATGCCGCACGTCGCGGATGGAACACCGGTGGAAATCGTTTTGAATCCGCTGGGCGTGCCCAGCCGCATGAACGTCGGCCAGGTGTTGGAAACGCACTTGGGCTGGGCGGCGAAGCTGCTCGGCTTGAAGTTTGCCACGCCGGTCTTCGACGGCATCAAGGAAAAGGACATTCGCGGCTATTTGAAACAGGCCGGTTTGCCCGAACACGCCAAGACGCATCTTTACGACGGCCGCACCGGCGAGATGTTCGACCAGGAAATTGTCGTCGGCTACATCTACATGATGAAGCTCGGCCATTTGGTGGCGGACAAGATTCACGCCCGCGCCGTCGGTCCGTATTCACTTGTCACCCAGCAGCCGCTGGGCGGCAAGGCACAATACGGCGGCCAGCGCTTCGGCGAAATGGAAGTGTGGGCGATGGAGGCCTACGGCGCGGCTTACACGTTGCAGGAACTCCTGACCGTGAAGTCCGACGACGTGCAGGGCCGCACGCGCATCTACGAAAGCATCGTCAAGGGCGACA
>JAJXXI010000080.1 GCA_021781185.1 bacterium | reverse complement strand
CTTGCCGAATTTTTCGAATGCCAGGTAGCCGCCGTTGGTGGCCGGCTGTTTTTGTTTGATGATGTCCGCCTCGATGGTCACGCCGAGGTGATTGGCCTGGCCGGTGAGATCGGCGGAAACGTGGTAGTCCTTGTCCTTTTTGAACGCGGGATTGCGCAGGTAACACCACAGCACCGTGGCCAGCCCCAGTTGGTGGGCGCGCTGGAACGCCTTGCTGGTCTCGATGATTTGGTGATGGCTTTCCGGCGAGCCGTAATAAATCGTCGCGCCGACGGCGACGGCGCCCATGTTCCACGCCTGTTCCACTTGCGCGAAATAAATTTGATCAAAGCTGTTCGGGTAGTTGAGCAGTTCGTTGTGGTTGAGCTTTACGAGGAACGGAATCCGGTGGGCGTATTTGCGGGCCACCGAGCCGAGCACGCCGAGCGTGGAAGCCACGGCGTTGCAGCCGCCTTCGATGGCGAGCCGGACAATGTTTTCGGGATCGAAGTATTCCGGGTTGGGCGCAAAGCTCGCGCCGGCCGAATGTTCAATGCCCTGGTCCACGGGCAGGATGGACAGATAGCCCGTGTTCGCCAGCCGGCCGTGATTGAAAATGGACTGCAGGCTGCGCAACACCTGCGGATTGCGATCCGTCATCGCATAAACGCGTTCCACAAAATCCGGTCCGGGCAGGTGCAGTTTCTCGCGCGGAACGGTTTTACATTGATGTTCGAGCAGGTTTTTGGCGTTGTCGCCGAGAAGATTTACAATTTGCGCATTCATAGTGGAGCCTTTCAGTCAGGCTACCTTTATGAAACTTGCGCCCCCAAGAGTCAACGATTAACCGGAATCGGTCAGGTCAACAGGGCAGGGTGATGATCGCGGTTGACAACGCAGGACAAGCATCGCGCCCGCCCTGCGTCTTGATGGAGATTAATTTGAGGGCGGATTCGCGTGGGCCTGACGTTGGGCACGTCTTTGCTTCATGAGTTCCCGCCTTTTTGCCAACTGGTCAGGCGTCAGGATCGCTTTGATCTTGGCTTCGGTGGCCTGGTGGATTTCCCTGGCTTTGGCCCGCAGATCTTCCTTGGAGAGGCTGGAGTCAGCGCGGAGGGCTTTTATTTTCTGCTGCTGATCTTCCATGGCGGCCTTCAGCTGGGACTTCTGGTCATCCGTCAGTTTCAAGTCCTGGGCGATTCGTTCCATGTTCGGACGACCATGCATGCGGGGATGGGCGCCGGCGGGCGGCGTGTTGGTGACATCCTGGGCTTGCAAGGCATTGCCAGCCATCAAGCTGCCGGCGATCAGGCCCGCCAATGCGAGCGTTTTGGTGAGTTTCATGTTTTTATTTTGGGGTGCGAACCGCCGTTGGTTTGGTTCAGCGGATTGAACCAACAGACGTCACTGCGCGGGAAAGGTTACAGCGTCCGGAACACGCTGGCCGCCGTTTGCACCGTTTTTTCAATGTCCGCCGCCGTGTGTGCCGTGGAGAGGAAACCGGATTCAAACTGCGACGGCGCGAGGTAAACGCCGCCGTCCAGCATCCCGTGGAAAAATTTTTTGAACCGCTCGCGGTCGCTCTTCATCGCGTCGGCCAGATTATGAACCGGCGAGTCCGTGAAATAACCACAGAACATCGAGCCGCAGGAATTGAATTGCACCGCCACGCCCGCCGCTTTCGCGGCCGCGCGCATTCCGGCCGCCAGTTGTTCCCCGAGTTTTTCCAATTGGTCGTAGGCGTTGGTGGCGCGCAGTGCTTCGAGATTGGCGATCCCGGCCGCCATCGCCAGCGGGTTGCCGCTCAGGGTGCCGGCCTGATACACCGGGCCGAGCGGCGCGAGATAGTCCATGATCTCCGCGCGTCCGCCAAACGCGCCCACCGGCAGGCCGCCGCCGATGACCTTGCCAAAACAGCTCAGGTCCGGCGTGATCTTGAACCGTTCCTGCGCCCCGCCGCTGGCGAGACGAAAGCCCGTCATCACCTCGTCAAAAATCAGCAGCGCGCCGTGCGAGGCCGTGATCTCGCGGAGAAATTCCAGGTAGCCCGGCCGGGGCAGATACAATCCCGCGTTGCCCGGCACCGGTTCGATGATGATGCCGGCAATCTGGTCCCTGTTCGCCGCGAACGCCGCTGTCACCGCCTCAAAATCGTTGTAGGGCAGCACAATCGTGTGCTGCGTGAACGCGGCGGGCACGCCCGCGCTGTCCGGCTGGCCGAAGGTCAGCGCGCCCGAGCCGGCGCGCACCAGCAATGAATCCGCGTGGCCATGATAACAGCCGTCAAACTTGATGATCTTGTCGCGGCGCGTGAAGCCGCGGGCCAGCCGGATGGCGCTCATGCACGCCTCCGTGCCGCTGTTGGTCATCCGCACCTTTTGCACGCCTGGCACCAGCTCGCAGATCATCCGCGCCATCGTGACCTCGTAAGGATTGGGAATGCCGAAGCTCGTGCCGTGATCGGCGGCGGCTTTGACGGCGGCGATGATTTTCGGATGCGCGTGACCAAGAATCGCCGGGCCCCAGGTGAGCACGTAGTCTATCAACTCATTCCCGTCCACGTCACGAAGCTTGCAGCCACCGGCCGAGTTGACGAAGAACGGGTTGCCGCCCACGGCGCGGAAGGCGCGCACCGGCGAATTGACGCCGCCAGGAATGTATTTCAACGCCTCGGCAAAAAGCTTTTCGGATTGAGCGCGATTCATGGGGATAAAATAACCAGGAAGCCGCCCGGACACAAAGCCAACAATTGCCCTTCATTGATCCCGCTTTGCCGGTTGCTCCCGGAATTTGTCGTCAGTTCCATCGTTCCAACCGGAGGCAGTTCGGGGGCGGAAGTTTCTGATCCTATTGTCCGCAGTTGAAATAGTGGGCAAGAGTGGTTTGAGGCAATGGAATTGGGGGCGATGAACGCCTTTGCAACGTTGGTTTCCGTTCACCTGGCGGGTGAAGGGAAGGATGAGATTTGCTTGGACACGCTGCCGGGCAAATTCACGATCACACGCACGGACGAAGCGCTGACGCCTTACGGCGGGCTGGCCGCGTGGAGCGGCTTTCTAAAACACTTGGGGATCATTGAACGCTGGCCGACCATTGCCCGGTGGTGCGCACCAGTCCCAACGCCGCGCCGGTGCGCGAAGGGTT
>JAJXXI010000152.1 GCA_021781185.1 bacterium | reverse complement strand
GCAAAAGCGGAGGCTCATTTCCGGATGATTGTTGCGCTTGTAAAACGTGGCGCGCACCCGACCGGCAACGCTGTGCAGGATGGAGATGCACAACTCCCATTCCTGCTCGAATTTTTTCCGCTGCGGCACGTTCATGAGGCCGGCGGCTATCTCGGTGATTTCCGCCTCGGTCAGCGCGTCCTCGTCGGCGATGATGATTTCACCATTCACGCGGAAGGCCGGCGGCACGCCCGCCACCAAGTGCAAATCCGACGCATCATATTCGTTGACCGCCGACAACAGCCGGTTCAAGGTTTCAGTGCTCATCGTTTGAATAATCCCCGCAGTTTTCCGCCCCACCGCGCCAGCACTCCCATCTGGGAAATCCGGTGCAGCGCCTGGCCCGCCTCCTCGCTGTGCGGATTCAACTGCCGCGCCTGTGAGAACGACTTTTCCGCCGCATCCATCAGGCCGACCGCCTGCTGGCAATGTCCCTGTTCCAGCCACAGCAGGAAATTTCCGGGATTCAATTCCACGGCCTGCTGGATCAGTTTGAGCGCCAGGACAAATTGCTCATAATAAAACCGGATGCGCGCCACCAGCCACGCAATGAACCAGTCGCGCGGTGCCAGCAGCAGCGCCTTTTCAAAACAGTATTCCGCCCGCGATTCTGACCGCGCCAGCAACACGTCGCCGCGCGCCAGCCAGACATAGGGCGTGTCGCCGCGCTCCTCGATGGACGCGTCGGAAAACGCCAGTGCGCCCTGCAAATCGCCGCTGCGGCCGAGCGCGACCGCCTTGGCCGCGAGCAGTTCCGGCTCGTTGGGAAACCGTTCCAGCGCCTTGTCCGCCCACAGCTTGGCTTCGCGGAATTCGCCCAGTTCAATGAGCATCCGCACCTGGCCGGTCCAGGCGGCGGCGTTCTGGGGATTATATTCCAGCACCTTGGAATAAAAGCGCAGTCCTTGCTCGAAGTTGCTGGTTTCAAACGCCGTCCGCGCCTCGGCCAGATAATACGCCTCGTCCTTGACCAGTGCCTTTTGCTCCAATTGAAGCTGGTTGTCAGACTCGTCCCCAAATTCCAGATTGACGAAACGGCTCATGGTAAAATTTGTTTCCGCCAGAACCATTGATGCAGCGGCGTGCCGATCATATTGGTTTTATTCACTGTGGCCAATCCCATCAGGGCGCTGGTGATCCTGGCTTCCCCAACATTTCCATGCCCGCTTATACCAAGGTTAGGCCAGATGAACCAATGATTTTCCGGCACGGTCAATTCACCGGTGGTGGGCATGTGCGGGAGATTGGTGTGCCAAAGGCCGTTCACTGAAAATGAATTGGTGAAAAAAAATACCTGCTGGCCCGCCAGCGCCAGCACCGGTGCCAGCCCGATGCCGCCATGCAAATACACAGCCCCGTTGTGGTAATTCTCGCCCACGTTATCCGGGTCCAATGTGTAGGCCACCCAGTCGCCGCACTGGACATGCCGGGCATGAAACGCCCGTTGCACCACAATCACCCGGCCGTTCATACGCAGCGGCGTTACCAAGTGTGCCTGAATCAAATGCCGTGCCGGCAGGTAAAGCAGGAGTCCGATCGCCAGCAACACGAGAAAGGTAAAGGCCAGCCGCCGCTGGAAAGGTTTGTCGGCCATCAATGGATTGCAGTAATAGACAAAACCCGTGGTGTGCAGTGAAATCAACAGGCCGAACGCCACATTGGCTGCCGGATAACCCAGTCCAACGACGAAAATGAAAGCCAGCAGCGCAGTGCCTGCCATGGCGGCATGGCCCCAGAGCCGTGGTCCGCGCAGCCAGACCGCCAAACCTGGCACCCAAAAACCGGCCACCGTCGCGCCGAGCTTCATTCGGCGGGGTAAAGTGATCCGGTCCATGGCCAGTCGCCGACGCAGCAGGTTGCCGAGATAAAAAATAAACGAATACCACCGCGCCCGGGGCGGGTAAAACGGCGAGGCATCATCCGGTATGAATTTTCGGGCCACGAAATGTGCGCTGGTTTCCAATCAATGACGCTGGTCAATATGGTATTGCACCTGTTCCTCCGGCTCGTAAAACTCGCTGGTCTGCTGTTGCGACTTCATTTCGCCGACGATTTCCTCAAAGATTTTCACCGCCGCCAGACAGCCCTTGCCCTTGTAGCCTTTGACATGCAACTCGACCTCGCCGGTTTTGCCGATGGTGATTTCAAATTCGCGTTGAGGCATAAAATTATTAAATTTTGTCTCCCGCCGCTTTTTGCGGGATGTGGTTCATGCTGATAAAATCTCCGGCATCGGCTTTCAAAACCATGTCGAAAGCGTCTTCGTGATGCTCTCAGCCTTTGTCTTCGGGTAAAATATCGCTCGTGGGTTACCAAACCTTCCGGCGTTCCTGCCACCTCAGGTTTCTCGCCGTTTATGAGTGTGATGATGGAAGAAGCCTCTTCTGCTCCACAGGCCGCCAGTTCGATCTTCACCATGTGATCCGCATTGAGAAAGACCGCGTTTTCGTGCTTCCCTTGCAGATCACGGCAAAACACCTTCACGAATTTTAGCATGGGTTCGGTTCTCATTTTTCGATCAAGGGATTGGAAATTCGACGCTGAATGTTGAATGTTTCTCAATTCTCCCAATGCCGCACTTTCAGCCGGATGGACCGGTCCTCGTTTACTTCCTCCTCCACCACATTGAAGCCGCGCGCCCGCATTTCGCCCATCAGCTTTTGATACACATACTGTTGCACGACCGCCTGGCTTAATTCTTCGCCCAGCGCCCGCAACGCCTCGTTGCTCTGGCCGCTGCCGGTCACGCAAAGCGATGCCCTGCCGCGCGCATCGCGCGAGAAGGTGACCGTCACGCCCTCCCGCGTCACGGCAATGCGTTGATCGCGACCGAGTTGGTTGGTGACCACCTCGCTCTGCTCGATCTCCAGTTGCACCCGGCCGGGTGCCTGGCGCACGGATTCGCTAGTCTTGAGATTCTTGGCTTCCGCCGCGACCTGATAACCCAACGAACTGGCCGCCGCCACCACCGCCGCGCTGAAGGCCGGCCACGCCATGATCACCACCGGAGTTAAAATACAAACTGCGCTCATAATGATTTGAAAGTTGTCTTTGTTCTTAGTTTAGACCGGGCTTTATGCAATTC
>JAJXXI010000755.1 GCA_021781185.1 bacterium | reverse complement strand
TAACGCGATAAGGATGAAGAGGGTCTTTTTCATTTTAATTCCTGTTCCCGTTTTTGCATGAGTCGTTTCAAAATGTCGTTGTTTTCCATGGCGGGCGGCACGCCGGCCGGGGCCGTCGCCGCATCGGGGCCGCCGCCGGTCATGGCGGCCGATGAATCTGCCACAGGCGGATTGGAGACACTGGCCTGGCCGGCGAACACCCAGTTGGTGCCCTCCTGGCGCATCTGGTCGCCGACTTTCAAATTAATTTCCTGCTTGTCCGCGCCCTCCAGTGTCACTGCTTTCAACGTGATTTCCTTCACGGTGTAACCAGCCTCGCTGCCATTGACCGTCAGAATCTGTTTCAGGTCGGGGCTTTTACCGTCAAAAAATGCGAACATTCCCTTGTCATAGGCCATGGTGCCGACCAGCGTGAACGCCGGCGCACTGGCCGGTGGGGGGGTCGGGTGCGGCCGGGGTCGGGCAGTGCTCGTATGCGGATACCGGTTGGGATCAAAGATGTTTCGCGCCGCGATGAACCGGCTGAACGCCGCGTAATCCGTGGGCCCCGGCACGGTGTTCGACTGCGCCACGGCGGAAAATCCGCCGGCCACCAGCAACGCCGCCATTATTTGTCTCGCGATGAATTTCATGGTTTGTTCGGTTGCAGCAGCGCTAGGCCGTTGACTTCCAGGCTGAGCGTCAGTTGCTGGCCGGTATTGTCGTGTGCGCCCAACTGGACCGAGTCAAGCCGCAGCGCGAGCGGACCTTTTTCGATCTCGTAAAGAAACCGGCTCAGCGATTCGAGACTGCCCGCCGCCTCCACGCGACAGTCGAGCGTCATGTAATTCGTCGAGTCGTTCCGCCATTGCGGCGTGATGCTCGTCAGCTCCACGCCGGTGTCGCTGCGCCAGGTGTCGAAGGCCTTCAGCACCTGCTGCCCGGCCAGCGACGTGTTTGCCGGCAGCGCGTTGGTCCGCATGTTGTCCCAGTCGCCGCGGATGACCGGCTCGCGCCGGAGCAACTGCCGGCCTTCACCGACCTGCGCCCGCAACTGCCGGAGCTGCGTCGAGCGCTTCGTCCACCAGTTGTCCAGCGGCGTGAAAATGAAATTCACCGCCACATACAGCGCCACCACGGCGACGGTCAGCGCCACGAGAAATTCCTGCCGGTTGTTGATCTTCATTGCGGGACTCCGTTTCCATATTGGAAATCAAACGTGAACTGCATCGGCGACTTCCCCCGGGTCTGATCCACCTTCAACCCGCTCACGCCCTCCGCTGCGCCCAGCTTGGACAGCACCGCCAGCAGGGCCGCCGTGTCGCGCGCGTTGCCGGAACAGTTCACCGTGCCGTCGCTGCGGATTTCAATCGCCTTCGCCGTCACCGCGCCATCCTCGGAAAACGCCAGTGACAACTGCCGCAAAATCGCCAGGCTGCGGAACGAGCCGTCATACCACGGACGATACTGCCGGATTTGATCCTGAAGCGTTTGCAGTTCGGTCACTTTGGCCGACATCTGCGACCATTGCGAACGCAGCCGCCAAAGCTGAACCTGCTGGAATAGGAACAGTCCAAGAATGATCACCACGATGCCCGCCGCAACCACGCCGGCCGTCCGCAGCCGGCCCGAGGAATACCTGGTGATGAACTGTTCAATGGTCGTCGGCTTCGGCGGCAGAAATTCGAACTCCGGCTTCCGGTCCGTCAATGCGTTCGCCGCAAGGCTGAACGCTGCGGACCACGACGTGTCTGGCGGCAGCGACACGCCAAACTCGTCCGGCATGTAGCCGGTCACCACCTCCACCTTCAAGCCCATCGACTCGAAACGCAGTTCCAGTTCATCCGCCAGCGGCTGCGTGAGTTCGCGCGGGCCAAAGAGGCGGATGCGTTTCACTTTTTCGCGCAGTTCGGCGGGCAACTGGCCCAGGGTGATGCGCGTCTCGCGCACAACCACATCCGCCTGCAGCGTGCGGCGGCCCGCCTCGTTTTCAATCGTCCCTTCGAGCGCGCGCAACGCCGCCACGCCGCCCAGGCTGATTTGCAGACCGACCTGGCTTTCGCCAACAACCAGCGCCAGCACGCCATTGGATCGCGCCGCATCCGGCGGCTGCAGGGCTGCCACGCCGAGCGTGAAGCTGACGGGCCTCAATTTCGCCGCCGCCAGCACCTGTTCCAGTGCGCCGATGTGCGTGTTCGGGATGGCCGTCAGCAGGACGTATTTTTTGTCCGCCGCCAGCGGACAGCGCGAATCACCCATCTGCAACGCCGTCAGGTCCGAGTGAAACCCGCGTTCCGCCTCCAGTTGCAGCAGACTCGTCGCATCGGCTTCCGTCAGCGGCGGCAGCTCCGTCTGCGCGGTCAAAACCCATTTCAGCGGCACCCCCACGACACAGTCCCGCACCCGGACGCCCGTGGCATCAAGCTGGTTGCGAATCTCGCGGCCGACGAGTTCCGGTGCGGCGGTTAACGGATCAAGGGTAAGTTGCGCGGAAAATTGTTGCAGCCGCTGCAGCGAGCCGTTGACCCGGCGCAGCACCACACCATCCAGCCGGCTGCCGTCCAGCGCGAGGCCGAGCAGCGTGGTCAGCCGCTTCCGTTTGTGGAATTTGAATTTGAAATCAGGTTTCATTGCGTGTTTTGGTCGAGCAGGTCCTGGCGGGCTTTGGGGCCGAGCGCCCAGCCCAGCGCGCTCAAGTCCTGGCGATATAAAATTTTCGGCAGGCCGTCACTGGTGTCGAAGATGAATTTTACGCGCCGGTAACCGCGTCCGAACGGCCCGACCGCCGCAATGTCGGCGGTGAATTGGTAGCTCCTGGTCGTAACGTAATCGCCCCGACGCAACGCCGTCAGCGTCGCGTTGCCGGTCCCCAGCGCATCGTAGAGCCAGGCGACGGAAGTGAGGTTGTCCGGGTTTTGCTGACGATAATTGATGAGCGTCTGCGCGTCGGCCTCGGCGGTCTGCTGGTTGCCGTTGTTCAAGCCCTCGAATAGCGCGGTCAGCACGGCTTCGTCCGCCGTATTGACGTTCACGCGTCCGCGAATGTAGGCGTTGGTGCTGGTGGTCGCGTCATTCACGATTTTGGCAAAGTCGGCTGAACTCATGCCGGCGGTGCGGCACTGGACGGCGAAATCCAGCAGGCCGCG
>JAJXXI010000423.1 GCA_021781185.1 bacterium | reverse complement strand
ATGTCAGCGCGAGCACCGCCAGCACGGCATGAAACACGCTGAGGGCTGACAGCGACACCGGCGGTGCCGCGCCGGACCATCCAGGATTCCAGACATCCATCGCGCGCACCACGGCGGGCCAAAAAATCACTGGTGCCAGACCGATCGCCACGCACGCCGCGCCGAGCACGAGCATCGAGCCGCGCATGGCCGGGCCGCATTCATGCGCATTCGCCGCTGCGTGGGAACGTGGCGCGCCCAGAAAAACCACGCCGCAAACTTTCGTAAAACACGCCAGTGCCAGCGCGCCGGTCACGCCGAGCAGAATCGCTGCCGGAATCGCCGCCCAGGCCGAGGGCCCATGGGAAAGCGTGGCGTCGAACAGACCGAGATACACCAGCCATTCGCTGACGAAGCCGTTGAGCGGCGGCAGGCCGGAAATCGCCACCGCACCGAGCGCGAACCATCCCGCCGTCCACGGCATCACACGCCACAGCCCGCCCAGCCGGCTCATTTCCCGCGTGCCGGTTCCATGCAACACCGAACCCGCGCCAAAAAACAGGAGCGGCTTGAACAAACCATGATTCCACACATGCAGAAGCGCCCCAGCCAGCGCGAGCCGGCCCCAAAGAGGGTTGCCTTGCTGGACCGCCACAAGCGCGAAACCGAGGCCGATGAGGATGATGCCGATGTTTTCCACGCTGTGATAGGCGAGCAGGCGTTTCAAATCATGCTGGCCCAGCGCAAACGCCACGCCCAGCACCGCACTGGTCACGCCCAGCAGCGCCACCCCCCAGCCCGCGCCGTCCGGCAGCGGCAGCCAGCCACTGAAGCGCATGAGTCCATAGATTCCCATCTTGAGCGTCACGCCCGAGAGCATGGCCGAAACATGACTCGGCGCGTTGGCGTGGGCCGAAGGCAGCCAAATATGCAGCGGAAACAAACCCGCTTTCAAACCGAAGCCAAACAATGCCAGCCAGAACAACGGCGCCAGTTCCGGATGATCCTTCATCGGTCCGAGTTCCCAACTGCCGGTGCGCGCCGCCAGTGTGGTGAAGAAAGCAAAAAGCGCCAGTGTGGCGGCATGCGACGCCACCAGATACAGCCAGCCCGCCGCGCGCACCTCGCACCCTTGACGATCCGACGTGATCAGGAAATACGCGCTCAGCGTGAAGATCTCCCAGCCGATAAGAAAATGCAGCCCATCGGAGGCGAGCAGCACGAAACCGAGACTGAACAACATTACACTCCACCAGACGCGCCCCGTCTTGGCCGAACGCGGATGCGCCGTGTCCGGCCAATACTCGCCGGCATACACCGCCCCCGCCGCGCCCACCACGCAGACCAAAACCAGAAAGAAGGCGCTCAAACCATCCAGCCGCAGGTGCAGCGGCTCGCCTCCGACGAGAAATCCGCTATGCCATTCCCAGCCGCTCCCGGATGCCAGCACCGTCACAGACGCCACCAAGGCCGCCAGCACGCCCGCGAGCGTGGCCGCCAGCCACCAGCGCGGCGCCACCCGTCCGGTCAGCAGGCCCAGAGCCATGGCGACGGTGGCGAACAAAAGCAAGGCAGCGGTATTCATGAAGTCTTAGCTGGCCCCGGCAAACACCGGCCCCGGCGGCAACGCAACGATCCCGAACACCAATCCAGTCAAGGTGGCGGAAGGAAAAACCACCGCCACCAACTGTTTCAGCTCAGTCATCAACTTCAATCGAAATGCAAAAGACCAGTTCATCTATCCATCGGAAAAAATTCCTTGAGTTTGATTCTGCGGGAGGCGCGGAGGAATTCAATTCAATTTACGACACAGAAATTGGCCAAGATTTGACCACCCGGCCCAAATTCACGCCCGGGGATGCGCCGCGTCGTAGGCCCGTTTCAATCGCTCCGTCGTGACATGCGTGTAAACCTGCGTGGTGATCAGGTGTGCGTGGCCGAGCAGTTCCTGCACGCTGCGCAAATCCGCGCCGGCGTCGAGCAGATGCGTGGCGTAGCTGTGTCGCAGCTTGTGCGGCGTGAGGCTGGGATCAAGCCCGGCGATGACCAGGTAGTTTTTCAGCCGCCGCGACAGTTGCAGCGGGGTGAGCGGCGCCGCCCGGTTGGTGTCCGCCCGGAAGACCGGCTGCGCGCCAGCCGGCGGTTCCAGCAGCCCGTCCCAGTAGGCCTGAATGGCGCGCAACGCCGTTTCGCCCACCGGCACCAGCCGCTCCTTTTTGCCCTTGCCGCGGACGCGGATGATCAACTCGTTAAAATCAACATCCTCCACGCGCAAGCCGCACAGCTCGCTGATGCGGAGCCCGCAGGAATAAATCGTCTCCAGCACGGCCATGTCGCGGAGGCAGACTTCCGCTGAAACCGGCCGGCCCGGCCCCTTCCGTTCCTTCTGCGAATCAAGCCGCTTTTTGGGCGCGCCCAGCAAATCCACCATTTGCTGAACCGTCAAAAATCGCGGCAGCCGCTTCTCCAGCCTGGGCAGGGAAATATTTCGGATCGGCAGGGTCTCCATCAGGCCGTGCCGAATGAGAAATTTGTAAAAGGTCCGCAAGGCCGAAAAACGAAGCTGCGTCGCCGCCCGGCTCAAATGGTTCCGCCCCAGAAAGCGAAGATAGCCGCGGAAGTCATCGCGCTGCAGTTTTTCCCAGGCGGCGGGCGACTTGCGTTCCTCCTGATGCCAGAGCGCAAATTCGTCCAGCGCCTGCCGGTAATTACGCTGCGTGTAAACCGACGCACCCCGATCCGCCGCCAGGTGCGCGAGGAATTTCTGAATCCACTTGTCGCGGATTTCCGGCGGGGCGGGTGCTGTCTGGCTTTCCATCGCCGCCGAGGTTAACCAGGAAACGGGAAAAACACACGCACAGGAATCACAGGCCGGCAGCAAAGCCCGGAACGCGTCAGGTGAAACCCAGACCTGGTGTCAGGCGCGGTGCGTCAGGCGGAATTTCCCGGACGGGAGCGGCGGGAGCTTGTTCACCGCCGTGCAGTGAATCTTGTTCTCAAGTTCAAGCACGTTTTCGATCTGACGAGTCACGGTGCGCAACTCGCCCGCGCCGGGAGCTTCGCGGTCGGGGATGAATTGCAGGTCGCAATCGCCGGCCTCATTCTGACGCAGTTGATAATGCGCGATGCCGGTCGCAGCGGCAAAACAC
>JAJXXI010000550.1 GCA_021781185.1 bacterium | reverse complement strand
TCACCTCGTGCATCAGGCGCAGAGTGCGCGCCACCTCGCCACGCCGTTCCAGAATGGTCTGAAAGGTTTCCCGCACATGCTCGTCGTTCAGAAATTCGCGGTTCACGAGCGGCAACTGGTTGCGGATGAGCTGCGCCAGGTCGGGGTGCAGCAGCAGTCCCCGTTGCTGGGCGTGCAGAAACACGCGCATCAGTCGCCGGGGCGAATCACGGAAAACCCGGTTGTTGACCGCGCGGATTTCACCGGCCACAAACAGGAACCCATCCACCGGCTCCGGCATTTTGCGCGCCGGTGCGCCGGTCAGGCGGCGGCTCAGACGGGCCAGCCGACTCGTCTGCCGGGGCGACAGCAAGGCCATGCGCTGTTCCAAAGTGCGCGTGATGAGATACACGTTGCGCATGTGCGTGTAGAGGTCGCGCATGAATTTCTCAATCCGCAGGCTGGGCGAACGGTTGGTGTATCCAAGGTTTTGCGCGACGGCCGGCTGCACGTTTTTCCCGAGCACATCCTGGGCGCGGTTGGTGTGGTAATGCAGCTCGGTTCGGACGCGCAGCAGGAAGTCATACGCGGCGTCAAGCTGCCGCCGTTCGGCCACGCCGATGAACTCCTGGGTCTGCAGATCTGTGAGTGACCGTGTGCGGTATTTGAAGAACGCCATCCACAGCAGATTTTGAAAATCGCGCAGGCCGCCGCAGCCGTTCTTGATGTTCGGCTCCTGCATGCAGGCGGAGTTGCCGTGCTTTTCCCGCCGGGCGGCCTGGTCTTCCAGCCGGGCGGCAATGTATTTCTCCTCGTAGCCCACAACACATTTCCGGACGACGGTGTTTTGATATTTCGCAAACAGCTTTTCATCGCCGGCAATCAAACGCGACTCGATCAGCGAGGTTTTCGACTGCATGTCAGTATTGGCCACCTTGACACAATCATCCAGCTCCCGCACAGAATAGCCGATCTTCAGCCCGACATCCCAGAGCGGATACAGGATGCCGTCAATCAGCCGGGCAAGATAGGGCAGCGGCTTGCCGGCCGCCACCTGCCCTTCGTGCAGAAACATGAAATCAATGTCGCTGTGCGGATTCAATTCCGCGCGGCCATAGCCGCCGATCGCCACCAGGGCGAGCGGTGGAAATTCTTTTTGGCCCTCGGGTGAAAGCGATTTTTTGGCGGATTCCCAAAGGTGCTGCAGCAGCGCGTCCATGATCGCCGCCCGCGCCTGGCAGATTTCCCGGCCGGTGCCCTCGCTGCGATGCAGCAGTTTCAAGCGATGGGACTCCACCTTGAGATAGGTTTTGTAACGGGCGATTTTCTCCGCCGCGGTGGCGCTTGGCGAAAAGGTGAGCCGCGCCTCGGCGGCGGCCTCGATTTTTTTGAGCAGGTCCTGCACGGGCGCAAAAGTTAATGATTTGACACCGCTGCCGCCAGCGAAACCTTGTCGCCCACGCGGGGTTGGATAGACTTGGCCGACGATGCCCGATCAAGCCGACCCTGATGCCGCCCTGATGCTGCGCGTGAAGCGCGGCGATCGCGCGGCATTCGCCGGCCTGGTCGAGAAATACAAACAACCGCTCTACAACTTCATTTTTCGCACGCTCCGGGACGAAACCGAGGCCGAGGACGTGGCCCAGACGGTGTTTCTCCAGGTTTACAAATCCCGCGACCGTTACCAGCGCACCGCCAAGTTTTCCACCTGGCTGTTCACCATTGCCCGCAATCTGTGCCTGAATGAAATCCGCCGCCGCTCGCGGCATCCCGCCGAATCGCTGGAAGAATCCCATGCCGAACACGAGGACCAGCCGCAACGGCAATATGAGGACAAGAAGATTTTTTTACCCACCGAAACCGCCTTGCACCGGGAACTGGCCCGGAAAATCGAGGAAGCACTGGCCGAGCTTCCCGAAAACCAGCGCACGGCCATTCTGCTCTGCCGGCAGGACGAGTTGAGCTACGAGGAAATTGCCAAAGTGCTGGACTGTTCGCTCTCCGCCACCAAATCCCTGATTCATCGCGGCCGCGAGACGCTCAAGGAAAAGCTCAAGCCCTATCTCCAGTCCGGAAACTGGAAACCGTGACGGCGCACGACGCTCACCAATCCTTGACGGACCGCTGATCGTCCTGCGGTTTGCCCGGCGGTTTAAACTGTAACACCTGCTCGTTGCCTTTCTGTTCGTCCAGCAGGCGCTTGGCCTCGGCCGGCGTCATTTCGCCGGGCTTGGCGGGTTGTCCCTCGCCGGCCTGTTTTTTTGCTGGTTCCGCCTGCGGTTTTTGCGGCGCCGCCTTTTTCTGATCGGCCTGCTTTTGTTTTTGCTCGTCGTGTTTCTGCTGGGATTGCTGATTTTTCTGCGGCTGTGACTGCCCCTGTTGATTTTGCTGATTATTTTGCTGGTTGTTTTTCGACTGGTTTTGCTGCTGTTTTTGCTGTTGCTGCTTTTGTTTCAGCAATTGCTCCAGCTTTTTCAGCTTCTCGTCATCCGGATAGATTTGGAGGCCGCTTTCCACGCGTTTAAGCGCGGACGGGATGTTGTTGGAAATGTAGAACTGCGCGCCGCTGTTGAAAAAATCATCGGCGGGCGCAAGCTGCGCTTCGGCGTTCTGCCAGACGAACAGCGCCAGGCTAAGGCTGATGAGGCGTCGCAATGTCATCAATTTCCTTCAATTTCTTGGTGTAGTCTGCAAATTGCTTGGCGGCAATGGTCTTTTGCAAGGGGAGCATGATTTCAAGCGCGCGATGAAACTCCGCCTGCCGCACCGCCGAGTCCGCCTCGCTTTTCGCCCGGCGCATCGCCGCGCGGAACGCCTTGACCTGTTCGATGGCCTTTTTGGTGAACGCCAGGTTGAACGTCGCGTCCACATCATTGGTGTTCAGCCCTGCGGCCCGTTCATACGTTTTCTCCGCAAGTTCCAATCCCTGTTGCAATCCGTCCAGATCCTTGGCTGACTTCGCCAGTTGGAACTGCGTGTTCCCGAGGTTGTAAAACGACTGCTCCTGTAATTTTAAATCCGGCGAGAGCGTGGCCTGTTCAAAGAGCTTCTGCGCCAGATCAAAATTCGCGGCGCGGTAAGCCGCAGTGCCGGCGTTGAAAACCAGGCGCAAATCATTCGTCTGCACTTCGGCCAGCCGGGTGTATTCAC
>JAJXXI010000703.1 GCA_021781185.1 bacterium | reverse complement strand
CTCTGGGCAGATATTCAAGGAGGTCCGATTTCGCAAGCTCAGGATGTTTTCGATCATTCATGGAACCATCTTCCATGACAGGGTCGGACATTGGCTGGCTAACCCGTCGCTATTTGCGTTATCTACCTACTCCCGATTATTATTCCGGAACTTTTCAGACGCAGGCTTGACGAAAAATCCCGGCCTGCGTTCGCGCGACGGCGATTTGAGTCACTTCAGGTCTGGCGGCGGAACATCAAGGTCGGAGGGCTGTCGAATTGGTTGATTTCAGCAGGGCTTTGATCTGATCAAGCTCGCGTTGAATCTGGTCCAGTCTGGCCGCCATTTCCATCCGCCGGTCGGCTTCCGCTTTGACTTGAGCCGGGTCGGGAGACAGCGATTTGATTTGGGCTGCCACGGTGTCGCCCAAGGTGGAGCTGGCCCGCCGGGTTTCCGCATTAACCGCGTCCTCAATTCGTTTTTCCTGGGCATCCATGGCACCGGCAATCTGCCCGGCGCAGAAATACGCCGTGTCGGTCTGGTTCGTGTGATAATAATACGCCAGCGCGTCGGACGCCTTGTGCGCGGCATCGGCCAGTTGGAATTGAGCCTGGATTTTTTTGTCCATCGTCAGCAGGAAATACAGCGTGTTGGTCTGGTAAAACAGCGCCCGGTCCTGGCTCCGGAGGTAGTAATTGTTCTCCATTTTTTCCAAAAACGGCGGTAACGCCGCCAGTTGTGATTCAATCGCCGCGAGCTGTTTGGCCTGGCTCTGTTGCAGGATGAAAATCTTCTGCGTCAGCACATCAATTTTCTGCGTTTTGACCTGGGTTTCCTTGTCGCAGCCACAGAGGCAGGCGGCTCCGGCGAGCACGAGTAAAAGGTGGGTTTTTTGCATATCAAATCGAATCCGGGGCTTAACACCTCCCAAGTGAACGCCGAGGTTTGTCCGATCGGTCAGTTGGATTGAATTAACGTCCCGATGTGATGGAACACATTGCCGACAACTTCGTCAATCACAACCATTGTCACAACCACCAAACGGGTGTGCGCGGAACGAGGGAAGGCAAATGGGACTATTGATTTGGCGGATAGGCGCGGCTGATGTCCGCGTTTATTTTTTCGGCTTCGGCACGGAACCGGGCATCCATGTCCGGACGCAACAGCGGTGCCAGCATCTGGCGCGCCGCCGTGGGATGCTGCGTTGCGAGCAGATATTGGGCGAACGACAGAAGATAGGACGGATTCTCCGGCTCCAACCGGACGGCCCGTTGCAGATGCCGGCCAGCCGTGGCCAGATCTTCGCCCTGAACCATTTCCAGCACGCCATACAACTGCTGGGATGGACCAAAATCCGGCATGAGTTCAATGGACCGATCCAGATCGCCGCAGATTTCCGCCGCCAGTTTGTCCGGCAGCCGGCTGTAATTGTCCTCGTGGTCGGCGGTGGCCTTGAATGCCTCCAAGGCACAGAGGTAATACGTCAGGTAGTTGCGGGAACCGAGCCGGATAGCCGCCTGCAAATGATTCAAGGCTTCCGCGTGATCTTTCCTAAGATTCGCCAGCACTCCAAGTCCCTCCTCCGGCAACGGACTGGCCGGGGCCAGTTTTTTGCCCTGGTCAAAAAAGGCATTGGCCATCTCCAGTTTGTCAATTCGCATCAGCTCGTCGCCCAGCCGGTAATACACTTCCACCGGCGTGATCCAATGCGTGTTCAAGGCGACTGATCGGGAGACATCAGTGGATAATTTCAAATTAATCGGCAGGAAGATTCCCCCGGCCAGATAGCGGCGCAGGCCGTTTTCCACCGCCGGCAACGACGCCTGCATGGCATTGGTAAAAGCTTCTTCCGGCAGCTCGCCCTGGCGCAACAGGGCGGTGAACCGGCTGAAGCGGGCACGGTTTTGGCCGTGGCTGCCGTTCATCAAATAGTGCGTGAGCAGCCACGACTCGGCATAGAACATTCCCTGGCGCCGGGCTTCGTTGTATTGCGGCGAATCATGCGTGACCGAAAAAAGTTCCTTCAACGGCATCAGATTGCCCTGACGCAAGGTTTGCAGATGGCGGGGAATGGGGCTGGCGATGCGCGCGGCGTAACCCGACGTTTGGAAGGTGGAATAAATCTCGGCCATGCCCTCATCCAGCCAGAGCGGCCAGAGCCGGGCGTTGCGCCGGAACAACAGGTGGGTGTATTCATGAAAAATCACCTCCATGCCGGCAGCGGACGAACGCGCATCCGGCAGCGACAAAACAATCAGGTTTTCATCCGAGCCCCGCTTGAAAAAGGCGGCCATGTTGCCCGGCTTGCCTCGATACAGCGGCAGGTAAGGTTCCATCGTCGCATGATCGGGAAAAGCCATCACAATGATGGGCGGGGACTCCACGGACTCGGCCCCGGCAAGCTCAGAATAGGCGCTGCAAAATTGTTCGAGCTTTCCGGCGAGCCGGTAAACTTCCGGCAGGTCGCCGCAACTGAAGATGTTGAAATGAGCCGTGCGGATCTCGAACCAATGCCGCTGCTCCAACGGCGTGAGGTGTAAGTTGGCCCCCCCGGGTTGAATCATGAACGTGCCGCCAACCGCGTTGCCGGCAACGCTCACCGCGACCGGCGTCAGCAGCAGCCATCCCCAAATTTGAAGACCTCGGGTTTTCAATTTCGAGCTGTAGAATACAGGCTGTTGAAGCCTGAAGCAAATCAGGCCGCCACCGGTTTTATCCGCCCCGGCCAGCCAAAACGGGCGATGCAACTGCTGCAATACACCAAAGCTCCATCTGGATCCGATCACACATGGGAAGGCAGGTTGATCCGGATCATCCTTAACCGGTCCGATGCGCGCTTGAGCCTTGATGTGCTGTTCATTACTGGCCAGACTCACCAAGATGCCACGGCGAGATTCCAGGTCGTTCGTCGAATTTTTCCATTTCCATGGAAGCCGGTTGCTTGCTGCATTGATCTTTCTGTTCTTTTTATTTCCGGCCACGAAAATGTTTGCGGCTGAGCCTGCCAGCGAGCCGGTGGTAGATTGGAGGCTGGAAGCAACCAATCATCTCGGAGACTGGATCTGGGACACGCACACGCAGGACAAGCAGACGGTGCATTTTTGGAAGGAGTTTCGGATTCCTGCTGGTGCAAAAATCACCAACGCCACCC
>JAJXXI010000462.1 GCA_021781185.1 bacterium | reverse complement strand
AACGACCTTGCGGTGCGGACGAACCGGGTGCCGCATTCCATGTCAAAACATCTGCAAATCCTGCGCGAGGTCGGCGCGGTGGTGAGGGTGCCGGGCACGGACGGCGACGAGTGGAAGCTTTTTCACGCCCTTCCGCCGGGCTGTTTACGCGAGGGCGCGCTGGGAAAAGAAACTGACTACGGCGTTTGTGTGCTGCGGATTGGGTGAACTGTCAATCCAAGCTGGCGTTGGAAAGCACACCTGTAGGACAGCGCCGGTGAAGAACGGCCGGCGGAATGCTGCTAGCGGGCCTCTTATTCAGACTTTCCCACCGGCGGCAATGAATCCACTGCCGAGAACGTGCTTTTGTCCCGCACCAGCAGACGGCCGACCACTAAGGCGAGGCCGAACATGAGCAGCGTGCCCAAGGCACCCGCGACAGCCGTGGCGATGCCGACCGAACTGATGCCGGGCATTTTATAATCGGGAATCCAAGTCTTCACGAACGTGGCGGCGTGACCGGCAAAACCGAATTTCTCCGCCACCCGGTCCAGCCAATCCGGCCAGGAACAGGCGTAGGGCGAAACAAAAATAGCCAGGCCAAGGGCGAACACCAGGCCAAAGCCGAGAAATTCCAAACCAGCCCCGCGCGGGGCTGGACCGTTTTCCGTGTCGAGCAGGTCCGGCCGCGTCCGCGCAATCGCCAGGATCACCAGCGCGGTGATCAGGCCTTCGCCAATCCCGATGAGCGCATGCACCCCGGCCATCGCCGGGAACACCACGCCCGGCGGGAGCGTGCCGGACAGCGAGAGTTCGCCCGCGCAGACCACCGCCGCCAGCACGGTTGAAAGCCAGGCGGCAAAAAACACCGCCGTGATGCGCCCGCGCAAGCCCCGCAAAAAATGTCGGGTCAACCGATAGATCGCCCAGCCTCCCGCGCCGCCGATGAATGCCATGTTGAAAATGTTTGCGCCCAGCGCCAGCACGCCGCCGTCGCTGAACAATACCGCCTGCACCGTCACCACGCACGCGAGCACAACCGCCGCCGCGCCCGGGCCGAGCAGCACGGCCACGAGCAAACCGCCCAGCAGGTGCCCGGAAGTGCCGCCCGCCACCGGAAAATTCAACATTTGCGCCGCAAACACAAAGGCCGCGCTCAATCCCATCAGCGGAACTTTGTGGCGAGGCAGGGTGCGTTTGACCTGCCGGGCCGCCACGGCCAGCCCCCCCGCCGACAACGCGCCGGTAAGGGCCAGCGTCTTGGCATCCAGAAATCCATCGGGTATGTGCATGGTTTGCAGTCGGGTAATACGAAACTCAAAAACCGTAATAATCAGATTGCAACCGGTCAAACCATTAAATTTGCCGCCGGCCCAATCCCTGAATGACGCCGGCCTCCGGGACTGCTAGGCTGAACGCATGAGCGCTCATCACTGGCATGAATCCGGGCCGGCCGACAGTCCTGTCCGCCGGCTGCCGCCCGGCCTCAAGCTGCTGGTGGCGCTGGGGGTGATCCTCCTGCTGGTGTCGCTGCCGAGATCGCTGTTCTGGCTCTCAGCCATTGTGGCCGCGTTTTTGTTGCTTGTGGCCGGACTTGGCCGCATTCCATTTTCCGCCTTGTTCAAGCGGATGCTAATGCTGGAGCCGCTGGTGCTGGGGGTGACAATTTTGACCCTGTTGCAGCCGGATGGCTGGCGCACTTTTTTGTTCCTGTTCATCCGCACCAACCTGTGCCTGCTCGCGTCCGTTTTGCTGGCCGGCACCACGACGTTCACGGAAATGCTGGCCGTGTTGAAATGGCTGCATATGCCCTGGTTGTTTGTCACCACGCTGACGTTGATGCACCGGTATCTGTTTGTGCTGGCGGATGAATCCGAGCGGATGCGCCGCGCCCGGGCCAGCCGCACGCTCACGCCCGGGCGGCGATTTCAATGGCAGATGCTCTCGTCTGTTGTCGGCCAGATGTTTGTGCGCGCCTCGGAACGCGCCGAGCGGATTTACCACGCCATGTGTGCGCGCGGTTGGAAATAGCCTGTAAATGAACGCGATTGAGATCTCCAATCTGAAATACCGTTATCACGACGGCACCGAGGCGTTGCGGGGCGTCAGTTTCCGCGTGCTGCCGGGGGAATGCATCGCGTTGCTCGGCCCGAACGGCTCCGGCAAGTCCACGCTGTTGCTGCATCTGAACGGCATCCTGCCGGAAAAGCTTCCCGCAGACGGCGCGGTGAAGGTTTATGGCGACGTGGTTTCCCCTGCGAACATTGAAAACATCCGCTGTCAGGTCGGACTGGTGTTCCAGGATCCGGACGACCAGTTGTTTTGTCCGACGGTGGCGGAGGACGTGGCTTTCGGTCCGCAGCAGCTCGGCCTGAAGGAAGCGGATGTTTCCGAGCGCGTGAAAAAATCCCTGGCGCAGGTCGGCTTGGAAGGCTTTGGGCACCGTTCCACCCACCATTTAAGCCATGGCGAAAAACGTCGCGCCTGTCTGGCCGGGGTGATGGCGTGTGATCCGAAAATTCTCGTCCTGGACGAGCCGACCAGCGATCTCGATCCGCGCGGTCGCCGGGAGTTCAAGGCGCTGCTCCGCCTGCTGCCCGCGACCAAGATCATCGCCACGCACGATTTGGAACTGGCGGTGGAACTCTGTGCGCGGACAATTATTCTCGATCACGGTCAGATCATCGCCGACGGGCGCACGGTGGAGTTGCTGTCCGACGAGAAATTGATGCTGGCGCATGGACTGGAGCGGCCGCACATTTTGCATCATCTCCATCCGCATTGATCCGGGTTTGAGGAAATTTTCTTGCCAAAGCCGCCGGGCAAACGGCATTTTCTGACATGGCAGCGACGCGCAATTCCAACTTCGACGATACGTTCTATCAGGCGGCGGATTCTTTTTTCGCCGCGAACAGCAAGATCGGCCTGACGTTTGACGACATCACCCTGGCCACGCTGTATTCGGAAATCCTCCCGCGCGACACCCAGCTCGACACCGTGCTCACGGACAGCCTGCGCCTGAACATCCCCGTCATCTCGTCCGACATGGACACCGTGACGGAATCCCGCATGGCCATCGCCATGGCGCTCAACGGCGGCCTCGGCCTCATCCATTACAACATGCCGGAGAAACAGCAGCTCTCCGAAGTCAGC
>JAJXXI010000441.1 GCA_021781185.1 bacterium | reverse complement strand
ACAACATTATGGCCAAAGCTCTCACCAAATCCCAAATCGCCGCGGCAATCGCGGAAAAGAACAGCCTCACTAAAAAACAAGCGGTCGAGATTCTGGAACAACTCGCAACGCTGGCCTACAAGCACGCCAAGGACTCCTTCACCATTCCCGGACTCGGCAAACTCGTTCTGGTCAACCGCAAGGCTCGCGTCGGCCGCAATCCTGCCACCGGCGAAACGATCCAGATCAAAGCCAAGAAAGTCGTGAAGTTTCGCGTCGCCAAGGCGGCCAAGGACGCCATCCTCGGCGTTAAGAAATAATTTTTGGTTCCATTTTCATAAAAGCACCCTGTTGATCCGGGGTGCTTTTTTCTTTGGCGCGAGCCTCGGATTCAGAACACCGGCAAGGAGACTGCCGCTGGCTGGAGTTCGGACCGTGTCAAACAGCAACGTCATTTGCGGTCGCAACCGGGTTGGGCTACATTCCCCCCATGAAAATAAAATACCTGTTGCCGCTGGCCGGTTTTTTATTGACCGGGTGTGTCACCCGAACCTATACGGTGACCACGCCGCCGCCCGGACCATCGCTGGCTGAAGTGCAGTCCATGGTGCAGGCCCATGTCGGCGATGCGGTCATTGTCGGCGAGATACAAAACTCCAGCACGCGTTACTCGTTGACAGCCCAACAGATCATCGCCCTGAAAAATTCCGGTGTCAGTGACGTTGTCCTTAATGCCTTGATAAATTCAGCCAACAATCCGGCCGTTCAAACCGTTACCACCGTGGATCAATATCCGTATGTGTATCCGCCTGTCTATGTTGATCCGTGGCCCTGGGGTTGGTGGGGTTGGTGGCCATACTACCATGACGGATATTACTACCATGGCGGTTATTACCATGGCGGTTATTACCATGGCGGATACTCCCATCCGGGCGGATACCGTCATGGCGGGAATTATCACCCGGGCGGCGGCTTTCAACATCGGCGTTGAATTTTCCGGCACCGGATCTTTTGAAGGGGTGCGTCCGGGGCGCGAACCAAAAAATGCCGCCGGTGGCTACGCAAAATAATATTGAACGTTACGGTGGAAGGGGGGTCTGATTTAGTGTTAGGGTTTTCATGAGTATTGGTTTGGGTTTTAAGAGTCTGGCTAGTGGTTTGGCCAGACTCTTTTTTTGTTCGAAGCGCTTGAGCGGCCGGGTGGACTTATCAGGAAGGACGCGTGGCCTGATTCTCCTCATGGTCTCTCGGTCTGTGTGGCAATCTGACTGTGAATGATGGATGCCATTGGTGGATGAGACCAGTTTCGTGCAGCAATCTGCTGATGACCCACAACTCCAACTGCCCGTGATGGACGCCCCTGAAACACCCTCCTGTTCCATTTTGAACGGGCTTGTGGTTTACCGGTTTTCCATTTCCTTGGCTGGTTTATCCAGGTTGTCGCGGATGGTTTGCGCGAGTTTTTGCAGTTGAAACGGTTTGGCAAGAAAATTGACGCCTGCTTTCTGCAAGAAATCCTCTCCGGCGATTTCCGTGCTGTAACCGCTGACATAGATCACCTTTAATTTGGGATCCTGCTGTAAAAGCCGGTGGGCCAGTTGTAAGCCATTTATCTGGCCAGGCATCACCAGATCGGTCAGCAAAAGCCGGATTTGGTCATGGTGCTGCTGCCAAACCCCTTCAGCTTCATCGCCGCTGGCGGCTTCGAGCACGCAATAGCCGAGATGCGAGAGGGTTGTTCGCACGGTGGCACGCAGGGCGGCATCATCTTCTGCCACCAGAATGGTTTCGTCGCCACCCCGAATGGAGGCCAGCGATGGCCAGAAAAACTTTGTGTCGGAAGTCTCGCTCAGGCGCGGAAGATAAATTCGGAAGGTGGTGCCCGCTCCAACTTTGCTGTCCACGTTAATCCAGCCCTTGTGCTGGTGGACGATGCCGAATACGGTGGCCAGCCCCAGACCGGTGCCCTTGCCCACTTCCTTGGTGGTAAAGAAAGGTTCGAAAATCCGGGGCAAAATTTCCGGCGGAATGCCACAACCGCCATCGGTGACACTCAGGCAAACAAACGAACCCGGCCGGGCTTCAACGGTCTGTGACGCCATGATTTCATCAAATTCGGCAGCCGAAGTCTCAATGCGGATTTGTCCGCCTGCGGGCATGGCGTCGCGGGCATTTACCGCAAGATTCAAGAGGATTTGGTCAATCATGCCGGCATCGGCGTGAATGACGAGCGGTTCTTCCGAAAGCTTAAAATGCAGCCGGAACTGTTCACCCAGGGTGCGCTGGAGCATTTTTGCGATGTTCTCCAAAGTCTCGTTTAATTTAAGATTCTGGAGCTGCATGGTCTGTTTGCGGCTGAAGAGCAGCAACTGGCGGGTGAGGTTGGCTCCCCGCTGGGCCGACTTTTCGATCTCGCCGGCAAAATCAATCTGTTCCAACGTGAGTTTGGGTTCCAACTTTAGCAGCCCGGCCTGCATCTGAATGACCGCAAGGATGTTGTTGAAATCATGCGCCACGCCGCCGGCCAACTGACCAAAAGCCTCCATCTTTTGCGACTGACGGAACTGGCTTTCCAATTGCACTTCACG
The DNA here is from genome assembly GCA_021781185.1 of bacterium. GTDB lineage: Bacteria > Verrucomicrobiota > Verrucomicrobiia > Limisphaerales > UBA11358 > UBA11358. The sequence goes on along the minus strand of JAJXXI010000441.1, from coordinate 577 downwards.
CGTCACGTCCCGCTTGACGGCCACATAATTGACAATTGTGCCGTGGGCGTCCCGCACCGGTGAGATGGTGGCTTCCTCCTCATAAAACTGGCCGTTCTTGCGTTGGTTGATGAAATGCCCGCTCCAGACTTCGCCGAATTTGAGAACGCTCCACATCCGGTGGTAAAACTCGGCGTCCTGTTTGCCGCTTTTGAAAATGCGGGGATTCTGGCCAAGGGCTTCTGCCCGGCTGTAGCCGCTGGTTTTTTCAAACGCCGGGTTGACATACAGGATGATGCCGTCGGCATCGGTGATCACAATGGTTTCAGCGGCCTGCTCGACGGCCAGGGCCAATTGGGCATTGGTTTCTTCCGTCTGCTTGCCCTCAGTAATGTCCACATGTGTGCCCACCAGCCGGAATGCCTGCCCCAGTTCATCACGAGCAATGCATTTGCCGCGTCCCAAAATCCAACGCCAGCTTCCGTCCTTGGTCTTCATGCGGAACCGAACTTCAAAACGTTCGCACCGGCCTTGAATGCAATCCCTATTTGCCTTCAACGCCCGCTCCCGGTCGTCGGGATGAATCAACCCTGCCCAG
>JAJXXI010000596.1 GCA_021781185.1 bacterium | reverse complement strand
TTCCGATCTAAGCGTCACCTCGGTGCCGGCGGCATTCTTGAACTTTACCGCATACTTCGGCGCTTTGGGAGTGGACGCAAGTTTGGATTTGATTTTGATGGGGTTCAGCGGTGGGGCTTCCACGGCTTTCACGACAGAGTTATCAACAGCCATAAACTTTTAGTGGTTAAGAAAAATGAAGTGTCATTTTAAATCGTTGGCTAAAAAAGGGAAGAGCTAACTATGCGCCAGCCATGCACAGGTGGAGTAACCAAAGCGGAAGAAGGCGGGTTCACCCGCAAATACCATCCTATAACCGACCGCAACGCCTTCCTGATGACCATCCTCAGCAGGAGCCAAGTCGAATCCAAGTCCGGCGTGTAGCCGTCCTTGGCACTGGGCAACCGGTCCAGACACCTGCCAGTGGGGACGGAAACAACGCAGATTGGTGCCAGCGCAATCAAATCCTTTAAAGAACCGCTACAGCACCGACCGGCGCACGCCGATCAACTCCGGGAGCATAAAATCACGTCGCACATAAGCAAGCCACCTGGGTCCGTTTGCGCGCATCACACAACAGGCCATGGATGAAAGCCAAGGCTTTTCCCAGCGGCAGCAGATGATTGGCAGCCGCTGGGGCAAAGCTGCCGCCAACTCCGGCTCACTGTGGTGGGACGGCCGGGACGTGATAATCAAAACCGGTCGCGGTCAGGAGCGGATTGATGACAATGTGCCGGTGGGTTTCAACGGTTTTGCTGTCCTGAAACATTTGCGATCCGGCTGTCTCCAGAAGGGTGCGGATCTGCGGGTTTTTCTTGGCCTGTTCCTCCAGTGTCCGTTTCAGCAGCGCGGCGCTGGTGTCGTTTTCAACCTGGTGAATGAGAAAATCGTTTTTGCCGATCCACAAGATGTTGGTCCGTCCGCCGGCACCGTGGGTCAGCACAAAACAATCCACGTCGCCAATCTTCTCATCTGCTTTGCGCCGGGCTCCGTCCGCCGTCACACCGAGCTGGTTCCCCCAATTCATCTTGAAAAATGTGCCGGGAATGTTGGCGGCAACCCCGCCGGAAATGCCTGTGGCGCTGGCCAGAGCCCTTTCCTGGTCGGCACATTTTTGCTTCGTAAAGCTTTTCCCCATCCATAAAAAGTTGCCGTTGCCAGCGGACCATACCACGCCTTTGGGCGTGTAAACTTGGTCGGGTTCCCACCAGATCACCTGATAGAGATTACTCCGGGCCAGCTTGATGTTAAACGTGTAACTGGCGGCGATGAGGTTGCCAAGCGTGGAAGCGGTCGCTCCCTCATCGCTGTAACTTTTCAATGACGCGTATTTCGCGGCCGCCTGCTTGATGATTTCCGCCGCTGACAACGAGGCCGGAGCGTCGCCGGCGTGTGCCTGTCCGGCTGGGATGCCAAAGGATAAAATCACCGCGATCGTGAATGCCTGCCAGATTTGGTTTTTCATGCTTCCTTTCATGGAATCGGGATGGGATGGGCTCAAATCTAGCCGCAGCAGTCGGAAATACGAGCCCAAATTGAGTTGCCGCAAGCTGGCGGCCTCAATGGCTCCGGGCCATTCCCCGCTCGGTTTTCAGCCGCAACTGGCCACAGGCGGCGTCAATGTCGCCGCCTTTCTCACGGCGGAGCGTGGCGGTGACCTCCAGTTTTTCCAGCGCCGCCAGAAAACGCTCGCAGACCTCGTCCGCCGGTCGCACCCACGGCAAACCCTCCACCTTGTTGTAGGGAATCAGGTTCACCTTAGCGTAAAGCCTTTTGGCGAGCGTCGCCAGCGGACGGGTTTGTTCCAGGGAATCATTGATGCCCGCGATCAGAATGTATTCCAGCGTGATCATCCGGCCTTTCAGTTTTTGATAATCCTCGCAGGCGGCGGCGAGTTCGCTGAGCGGATATTTCCGGTTCACCGGCATGATGCGGTTGCGGACCTCGTCCGTGGCGCCATGCAGAGAGATGGCGAGGCGGAATTGCAGCGGTTCAACGGCCAGTTTACGGATCTGCGGAGCCAGCCCGCTGGTGGAAATGGTGATCTTGCGTGCGCCGATGCCGCCGCCCCACGGTGCATTCAAGATTTTCAGCGCCTTAATCAAATTGTCATAATTCGCCAGCGGCTCGCCCATGCCCATGACGACGATGTTGTTCACCACGCGGTTGGCGGTCGGCTCCAGACTCTCCTCCTTGGGCTGAAGCAGATGCCAGCGCTCCACGGCCAGGATTTGCCCGATGATTTCATGGACGCCGAGGTTGCGTTTCCAGCCATCGAGACCGCTGGCGCAAAATTTGCAGCCGTAGGCGCAGCCGACCTGGGTGGAAATGCAGAGCGTGTGGCGGTCGCTGGCTTCGCCGTAAAGCGCAGGATTGGCGGGAATCAAAACGCTTTCGATGAAGGAACCATCGGCCAGCTTCCAGAGAAATTTCTGCGTGGTGTCGCCGGCTCCCTGTTTGCGGGCCAGTTCGAGAATTTGCAGCGAGAATTGCTGGCGCAGTTTTTCGCGCAGGGCTTTCGGCAGGTTGGACATCGCGTCCCAATTCGTCGCGCGGCGGGCGTAGAGCCAGTCCAGCAACTGGGTCACGCGAAAGGCGGGTTCCTTCCAGTCCTTGAACTGGGTTTCAATCTCTTCGCGGGTCAGTGATTTAATGTCTGGCAGCACCCGGGGAGAATAGGTGGAAGGGCCGGACAAACCAAGCGGGTTTAATCATCCGCCGGTTGTTTCATGGCGTTTTGGATGCGCTGATAATCCGGTGATTCCCCGGGACCAACCGGCTGAACCCATTGGTGAAATGTCTTCGGCGTTCGCCACTTCCAGTGTTCGACGTGGCCGTCGGCAAAGGCAAGGTTTGCGGCCTGAGCGTGCCGGTCGGACGGCATGTCCCACCACACGTTCTGCTTAAAATAGGGGGAGCCGACGGGAGGGTTGCCGAACTCCGCGTCCTCAATGGTGTCCGCATTTTCATCAATGAACACGAACAGGCTGCCCGGGGCGGGGTGGCGGACCTGGGTGTATTTCGACCAGGCCGGGATGATGCCGAAATAGCTCGGGTTGCCTTGCGGATAGCCGTTCACCGACTGGCTCAGGTTGTAGCTCCGCCAGCGCAATTGCGGCAGGGGTTGTCCGTCCGGTGTTCGCAGGGTGGAGCGGTCGGACGGACAA
>JAJXXI010000632.1 GCA_021781185.1 bacterium | reverse complement strand
AAAAGACCGTTCGCGATGGCTGCACAGGACAACCATCGCGAACGGCTGTAAATCACATGGCGGCGGCAGATTACTTCTGCCAGGTGCGCTTCTTGTGACGATTCAAGCGCAGCTTCTTGCGCCGTTTATGCTTGTTTATTTTTGCCTTGCGGCGTTTTTTCAGTGATCCCATAGGTATGGTTGTCCTGATGAATTACCGAAAAAACAGCGGATTGCCAATCAAATTCTTGCGGCCAATCTTGTAACCGCCACGTCGTTTCGCCAGCATGACGGCGACATGGCCGATACCCGCAATCTTCCGCTCGTCGTTGATCTCGACGGCACGCTCATCCGCACCGACATGATGTGGGAGTCGCTCGCCCGGCTGCTCCGGCGGAACCCGTTCGCCATTTTTCAAATCCTGTTCTGGTGGTCACGCGGCCGCGCCCGCCTCAAGCAAAAGCTCGCCGCCCGCGTCCGGGTGGATCCCGCCACCCTCCCTTACCATGAACCATTCCTCGCCTGGCTGCGGGAAGAAAAAAAGGCCGGGCGGAAAATCGTTCTCGCCACCGCCTCCGACCTGCAGATGGCCCAGCCCATCGCCGCGCACGCCGGCGTCTTTGATGAAGTGCTCGGCAGTGACGGCCAAACCAATCTGCGCAGCGAAAACAAGCTCCGCGCGCTCACGGAAAAGTTTGGCGAACGCGGCTTCGACTACGCCGGCAATTCCACCGCCGACTACGCCGTGTGGTGCGGTTCGCGACAAGCCGTGGTGGTCAATGCCAGCCAAAGCGTGCTGCGCGAAGCCGCCCATTGCACCGCGCCCGGCCCGACGTTCTGCGACGGCTATTCCGCGCTCGCCATCCCCAAAAGCGTCTGCCTGGAACTGTTCTGGCGCAGCGGGTATCTGATCGCCGCCCTGGCCGGATTGCTGCTGGCGGTCGCGTTTCCCAAATTCAGCCTCGCCGGTTTCGCGTGGGTTTGTCCGGCGCTGATGTTGCTGGCCGCGCGCGGCCAGCGCGGCATGGATGCTTTTCGCGCGGGTTATGTCAGTGGACTCGCCTTCTGGCTGACTTCGCTTTACTGGCTGCTGTTCATGCCGGTCGCAGGATTTCCCATTCTGGGATGGATTGCCTTGTCGGCTTACGTGGCGGTGTTCTTCGGCGTGTGGGTCTGGTTTGCTTCGCGCAACCCCTTTCCCAGTGGCAGTTGGGCCGGCCGTCTGCATTGGATGATCACCAGTGCCGCCGCGTGGGTGGCGCTCGAATGGCTGCGCGGCTGGCTTTTGACCGGATTTCCTTGGAGCTTTCTGGGCGCGTCACAATACAAGCTCGTGCCACTGATTCAGATCGCGGCGGTTACCGGCGTCTTCGGCGTCTCCTTCCTCGTCGTGTGGTTTTCGCTCGCCGTCTATTCCGCGGTGGAAATGATTTACCGCCATCCGGCCCGCCGCCACGTCTGGCAAGCGGAAATCGTTCTGCCCCTGACCGCCACAGTGTTGCTCTTCGTCGGCGGACTGTTCTGGATCAATCAGCCGTCGCCGCCCGCTGCCGGCATTTCCGACCGCCCGGCGTTTTTGCGCATCGTCTGCGTTCAACCCAGCATGCCGCAGACGCTCATCTGGTCGCCCAGCGAGGATGAAAAGCGTTTTACCGAACTGCTTGCCGTTTCGCAGCGGGCCATGACCAATCATCCGGATCTGCTGCTCTGGCCGGAATCCGCCGTGCCGATGTTCGACGGCGTTTACAACCTCATCAGCCAGTTTGCGCAGTCCAATCATGTCGCCATCATCTTCAACGGCGACGACGCGGAATTCGGACCAGCCGCGACGAATTATTTTAACGCCGCATTTCTCGTCGGCCCCAACGGCCTGTGCACCGGCGTTTATCACAAGCAAAAACTCGTCATTTTTGGCGAATACATCCCGCTGGTGCGCTGGCTTCCGTTCCTGAAATGGTTCACGCCCATTCAGGACGGCTGGACACCCGGAGACAAGCCGGCGGTCTTTTACGGCGGGAACTTCTCCGCTGCGCCGCTCATCTGCTTTGAGGATGTTTTCTCCGGCGTGGCCCGGGCCGCCGCAGCCGGCCGGCCGGATTTCTTGGTGAACCTCACGAACGACGGCTGGTTCAGCGACAGCGCCGAGCAGTGGCAGCATCTGGCCAACGCCGTCTTTCGTGCCGTGGAAAACGGCCTTTCGCTCATCCGCTGCACGAATAACGGCGTGACCTGCTGGATAGACGCCCACGGCCGCGTGCGGCAGGTGTTCCGCGATTCATCCGGCAGCGAATACGGACACGGCACCCTGATGATTGATCTTCCGTTGCGGCCCGCCACGGATAAGCCAGCCCCGACGTTTTACCAGCGGCACGGCAACTGGTTTGCCTGGGGTTGCGTGATCTTCGTCCTGATTGACCGGCTCGCCAGCCGGAAAAAAGCCTCATCTGCGGATTTATTTTGATTAGGCCGTTTTCAGAAAGGCCGAGCCGCGGAACCAGCAGATGACATTCCCCCTCACCCTGACCGTTTCCCGGCGGGGGAAGGTCCTGGTGGGCGTGCGTCTCCGTCACGGCGGCCCGCAAGATGTGAAACCGAAGGCGGAAGTCGCGGCAAATATTCTCGTGGCGATCGAAGTGCGGTGGATTTACAGTAACTCCCATTGATGAGCCCAGCTATTCTCGCAAACCTTGCAGTGACAAAACCGGTCGCCGTTGGTATTGCCATTGCGGCGGTGGTCGGGCTTTATCTGGTGTTCAAGGTCGGCAAGTTTATCCTCAAAACGCTGTTGTGGCTTCTTGTCTTGGGAGCGATTGGCGCGGCTGCGTGGTGGTTTTTCGCCGCTCATCACGGCTCGCTCTGAGACCATTTTCAGTTCCGACGGAGCTTTTGGACGTTGAGCTATTGCGTGTCCACGCCATGCTGCCTTCGGTCGTCGCAATCCGGAAAGCGCGTGTTTCCATTTCGGGCCGTTTCAAAATTCCATTGAGACGGCCTGTTTTGCTGATAGGCTTTTTCCCGACGGCAGGTTTTTCCTCCGACCAAATGATTACTGCGATGGAAAGTGTGATTCCCGAAGAGAACGGCGCCAGCCCGGCGCTGGAACCCATTGCCATGGTGGCGCTGGATGCCGGCCGGATGCTGATGGAATCCGGGGCGAGCGCGAAAAGCATT
>JAJXXI010000700.1 GCA_021781185.1 bacterium | reverse complement strand
TGACGACCAGGTCCGAAACACCCATCGCCGCCGCGCAGAAAATCGGGCTGATGAACCCCATCGCCGCCAGCGGCACGCCCAGCGCATTGTAAAAAAACGCCCAGAACAAGTTCTGCTTGATCGTCCGCAACGTCGCCCGCGCCAGGCCGAGCGCCTCCGGCACGGCTTCGATTTCCGATTTCAGCAGGATGATGTCCGCCGCTTCGCGCGCCACGTCGCTCGCGCGGCTCACGGCGATGCCGAGGTCGGCCTGCGTGAGGGCCGGGGCGTCATTGATGCCGTCGCCCACGAACGCCACGCGCATAGTGGCACGGGCGTCCCGACTGTGTGATTCTGTTTTGGAGTTCACCGGCGGGACGCCTGTGCCACTACCAGACTGAAGTCTTTTCACGAACTCCGCCTTTTGCTCCGGTCGCACTTCGGCAAAAACATTTTCCGCCGCGATGCCGACCTGCCTGGCGATGCTTGCCGCCGTCAGCGCGTTGTCGCCGGTGAGCAAATAGGTTTTCAGGCCTTGCCGCTGGAGTTGTTTCACCACCTGTTTGGCGTTCGCTTTCACCGCATCCCGCACCGCGAACAGGCCGAGCAAATTCTTTTCCGCCGCCAGCCCGACGATGGTGGCGCCTTGTTCCGACCATTCGGCGATGAATTTTTCGCCTGCCGCCGGATCCACGCCACATTCGCGCAGCCAGCGCAGCGAGCCGAGGCGCGTCTTCGCCATCGGTTGTTGGGCGTTGAATGTTGAATGTTGAATGTTTGCCTCAATGCCACAGCCGCGAATTTCCTGCCAGTCCGCAGTGTCAATCTTTTCATCCGCCACCTTCGCGATGGCCTGACTGACAGGATGCGTCGAGTGGCGCGCCAGCGCGGCGGCCAGCGTTTTTACTTTGTTCCCGCCATCTTCCATCTTCCATCTTCCATCTTCGGCCTTCCACGTTTCTACCACCTCCGGCTTTCCCATCGTGAGCGTGCCGGTCTTGTCAAAGATCACCGCCGTCACTTCGCCGGCTTTTTCCAAGGCCACGCCGTCGCGGATCAGAATGCCGCGTCGGGCGGCGGCGTTAGCACTGGCCATGATGGCCGCCGGGGTGGCCAGCCCCATCGCGCAGGGGCACGCGACAATCAAAATCGCTGCCGCAATGATGAAGCCGGCGGCCGCACCCGCCGGCGCATGAGCGTGCCAGAAAAACTGCGCCAACCAGTCGTGAATGCTGTTTGCCGAGGCCGGTGCCAGGCCCCACCAAAGTCCCGCCGCCAGCGCGATGCTGACGACGACCGGCACGAAGACATTGCTGATGCGGTCGCCGAGGCGTTGGATGTTGGCGCGGCTGGTCTGGGCGCGTTGCACGGCGGCGATGATGTGCGCCAGCGCGGTGCTTTCGCCGGTGGCGGTGACGCGCATCACAAGGCGGCCATTCAAGTTCACCGTGCCGGCGAAGAGTTCGCTGCCGGATGTTTTGTCGGCGGGAATGGATTCGCCGGTGAGCATCGCCTCGTCCACGGCGGATTCGCCTTCCAGCACCACGCCGTCCACCGGCACCCGGTCGCCGGGGCGCAGCGCGATGCGGTCGTTGATCTGCAAGACGGAAACGGAAACTTCCATTTCTTCCGTGGCAGCCGATGTGAGGAGGCTCTGATTCGTTGCGAAATTAAAATAACGGATGTCAAATTTAGTTGGAACCTCCTTGGGTCGGCTGCCACTCGATGTGGCAAGCTTTCGCGCCGTTTGCGGTGCCAAATTCAACAGCGATTTCAGCGCGCCGCCGGCTTTCTCGCTGACGCGGGCTTCCATCCAGTGGCCGGCGCTGATGAGCGAGATGATCGCCGCCGCCTCCATGAAATAGACATGCCCGCCCGTGCCCGACAGCAGCGCCCAGGTGCTGTAGCCAAACGCCGTTGTGGAACCGAGCGCAACGAGCGTGTCCATGTTCGACTGGCCGACCTTGAGCTGCCGCCAGGCACCGCGATAAAACTGCGCGCCGCAGAAAATTTGCACCACGCCAGCCATCGCAAAAGAAAGCCATTGAAACCATGGCGTCAGGGCCAGGCCAAAACCCCATTCGCCCATCATCAGCAACCCGGTTACCGCCAGTCCCACGATCAAATTCCATTGCCAGCGGGAGCGGCGTTGTTCGTCGTGATGGCTTGCGTTTTCCAGCGGTCTCGCTTCGTAGCCCGCCGCCGCGATGGCTGCCACCACATCGGCGATCTTGGGGGCGGCGCTCCAGCGCACGGTCGCGCGCCCCGCCTCCAGCGTCACGGACGCGCTGCGGACGCCGGCCACGCCTTGAATCGCTTCCGTGACGTGGCGGGCGCAATTGTTGCAGGTCATGCCGCTGACCAGCAGTTCGGTGACGTCCGAAGCTGTTTTTTGAATTTCCTGCGCCTCGAAGCCAGCGGCGGAAATCGCCTTGATCACTGCGGCCGCATCGCCTGCCCCGGCGGCATTCCACCGGATGCGGGCGCGTTCGGCCGTCACGCTCACCTCCACGCTGTGAACACCCGGAACCTTCTGCGCCACGTCGGTCACTTTGCGAGCGCAGTTGTTGCACGTCATTCCGCTGACGTGCAATTCCGTGATGTTGGGCGAGGTTGTCATGGTTTCGCAGGAACAGCGTGCCATGGCGGACGCCATTCGTCGAATTTCCTTTGAATGCTTGGTGTGTTTTGGCGGACTGCGGCTGTCCCAGCCGCAGCTCGCCGCCTTTAAAAAGGCGCTGATATTTTTTATCTTGGCGACACCGTTGCAGGAGCGCCTGCTGCGAGTTGGGGCAAATCGCGTTTCGGGCAGCGGCTCACGAGGACGCTCGCCCCACCACCTGTTTCACTTCACAATCTGGACCGTCTTCATGCAGCGATGCCATTCCCGCAGGTTTGGCAAAGACTTCGGCAGCGCATAATGGCCCGAGAATAGAAAATTCTCGATCATGCCAAACAGTTCAAAATCCACAAACAACGGCCAGTCGCCGAGCAGGAATTCCGCGTGCGCCAGCATCTGCTCGAATGGCCGCAGGCTGTGCTCCAGTTGGCGGAGCAGATCTTTTTGCTGCGCCCGCCATTGATCAATGCAGCCGCGGCCGAACTTGCGTTCCTTGTGCCGGACAAACGGCAGTTGATCGGCCTTGGGCACAAATTCCCGGTAGTAAATATCGTTGAG
>JAJXXI010000053.1 GCA_021781185.1 bacterium | reverse complement strand
TGACGGCAGAGCTTTTCATTTTCAATCACGCACGGCCCGGCGATGAGAAACAGCCGGTTGGGCGAATTGAGATGTTTCCAAATGGCGGCGGAATTGAGCACGCGGAAGTTTTATCAGCGCCGGCCCCGAAAGTAAATGACGGTGACGGCAATGGATTGTTGGCTTTGTTGGCTTAAATCAGGTGGGGACATCTGGACACGGTCCTGAAGTTCGGGATGAAACGGTTCCGGTGCCAGCGGAAGCAATTCACCGGCAGGATGCCTGTGCCACTACCAAGGCTGCGGCCAGTCAAGGACCGCGTCCAGATGCACCCGGGCGTCGTCGCGCCGCACAACTTTGATGTCGCACAACTTTGATTGCCTGCAATTGAAGAAGCTGATAACAATCCGGCGCTTGAAGTCCTCCATCAACACGACCAGCTCCGGCCATGCGATTTGGCTCAAGCCTGGTGCCATGATCCCCGGTTGGGTCAAGGCCACCAAACCGTTGTGGATTCTGCACCATCACCTGCGCGGCCACGCCGCCGGATGCTTCAATCTGCTGACGACAAGGTGTCAGATCTACCCCAAAGCCAGTCCGGGCCGGCTCGCAACCATGGACGCGCCCAAATCCGCCGCCGTCTGGTGGGACCGGCCGTGATGGCGGCAAGACAACTTTTAAAACTCTATGAATCTGAAATCGCGCATTTGGTTTGCCATTCACACCCATCGGCGCAACCGGCTTGTCGCACGGTTGGCCCGCCTTTGTAAAAATGTCCACCGAGCCTCCGAACATCCCGGCTACGACGTCCAATCCAACGGCGAAAGGGCTGTGCTCGCACATTCCGTGGCAACCGGCAAACCAATGCTGTTCGACGTCGGAGCAAACATCGGCGATTGGACCGACATGGCACTCGGGGTTTATCCTCAAGCCACTATTCATTCGTTCGAATTAAATCCCAAGGTGGCGACGCCGCTGGCCCGGCGCTTTGCTGGCAGGGGGGAAATTCATGTCCATCCGTTTGGCCTGGCGGCCGCCGAGGCAGAGGTCGAATTCTTTGCCTATTCGGGTGAGGCCAGTGTGTTGAGCGGTCTGCGCGCTCCCTTGCACAGCCATGTTCCGCATACGCGTGAAGTTGCCACGGTCCGCACCGGCAACGAAGTATGCCGGGAGGCGGGTGTTTCTGCCATTGACTACCTCAAAGTGGATGCCGAAGGAGCCGATCTGGAGGTGCTCAAAGGTTTCGACAACTTGCTGGTGAAACAAAAAATTGCCGTTATCCAGTTCGAGCATGAAGGTGGTCGTTATTTGCGGGATTTTTATGACTATCTAAAACCCAAGGGCTATGCCATCGGCAAACTTTACGCCAACTATGTGGACTTCCAGGAACACCGGGCCTCAATGGAGCATTTTCTGGGACCAAATTACATCGCCATTCCCAACACTCAAAAGGACTTGATGGAAAAGTTGCGGAGTGGTTGGTAGAGGTGGTTAAAATCATATGCTTGTGGAACCAGTTGTAAGATGAAAATTCTGCTTTCCGCCTATTCTTGCTTTCCCTGCCAGACATCCGAGCCGGACAACGCGTGGCGCACCATCAACGAGGCGCTGCACGAACATGAAGTCTGGGCCGTCATCTCCGACGCCTTCCAACACCGCGAACTGACCGAGCCGTGGCTGCAAAAAAAATCCCAGGCCAAACTTCCATCCGTTTTTTTAAAAATTGCCGCCCGCGCTCCAGTGGCTGGGCCGGGGCAAGTCGGCCCGCGCCACCAGCGGGCTTTATTACCATCTCTGGCAGGAAAGCCTGCGCGGCCTCGTCCGCAAACTGCACGCGAAGGTCAAATTTGACCTCGTCCATCATGTCACCTACGGCCGCTACTGGTCGCCCAGCGGCCTGCGCGAACTGAACCTGCCGTTCATCTGGGGGCCGGTCGGCGCGGCGGAAACGCCCCCGCGCTCCTTCGTGCGTGAACTGCCTCTGCGCTATCAGGCCATTGAAGCCGTCCGCGACGGCGTGCGCGCCTTTTGCGAACAAACGGCCAGCCTGCGGGACACCGCCCGCGCCGTCACCATCGCCATCGGCGTCACAAGGGAAAGCTGCGACGCGCTCCGGTGCCTCGACGCGCCCCGCGTCGAGCAGATGCCGCAAATGGCCCTGAACGACGCAGACCTCGCGCAGTTTGCCGCCCTGCCCGCGCCGCCGCCCGGTCCCCTGCGCGCCATTTGCGTGGGCCGTCACGTCCACTGGAAGGGCTTTTATCTCACCATCCGGGCGTTCGCCGAATTTGCCCGGAACAGCCCGGATGCGGAATTGTGGATCGTCAACACCGGGCCGTTCCGCTGCGAACTGGAAAAGACGGCCACGCGGACGGGCATGGCGCACCGCATTAAATTTCTCGGCACGCTGCCCAAATATTCGGACGTGCTGGACCGGCTCGGCCGGTCGCATGTCCTGCTGCACCCTGCCCTGCATGAAGGCTTCGGCAACGTCTGCCTGGAGGCGCTCGCCGCCGGCCGGCCCGTGGCGTGTCTGGACATCGGTGGCCCGGCCGCTCAGATCACGCCCGAAACCGGCTTTGCCGCGCCCGCCACCAACGAGCTTGTATCCGTGTTTGCCGGTGCCGGGGAAAGCATGAACCCCAAACCTGATGCTGCGATCCTCGGTTGGGTCAAAGTCACGAAACCGCTCTGGATTCTGAACCGCCACCTGCGCCGGCTGGCGGCCGGCCATTTCAACTTCCAGCCCACGAGCTGCAGCGTTTACACCCAGCCCGTCGCCGTCTGAAGGAACCGGCTTTGAACTTTGGAACCAATTATGATGAGACAAAAAAACACCTTGCGGTCCGCCGCCTTGATCGGTTTTTATCGTTTCTGGCATGGCCGGCTGCATTTTAAGGGAGCCGGCGTTCTCTTGCGCATCGGCGCGCGTTTTTTCCGGAGTTGGCGCATTATCCCTTGTCAGTGCCGGGCATAGGCACTTTGAACGTGAATTTGCGGGATGCTTCCGGGTTTGCGTGGCTGAACCATTCACTTGATGAAGCCGGGCACGAGGACGGGATGATTGCGGCCCTCAAAAAACTGGCACCCCCGAACCCGGTGGTCTGGGACATTGGTGCCAATGCCGGGTTTTTTGTCGCCACCCTGGCCAAACGTCTCGCCAGTCATGCCGAAGTCCGGA
>JAJXXI010000684.1 GCA_021781185.1 bacterium | reverse complement strand
AAGGCGATAAGCCGGGTCTGCACCGGCGAGCCGTTGAGGTGGACGTGCGGCCCGTAGAGCGTGTCGGCCTGCCACATTTCATTGGCGTGGGCCTTGGCAAAGGCCAGCCGGTGTTTGTTGGTGCTGTTGGCAAGCCCCCGTTTATTGATCCACTTGCTATGAGAGTTTTGGTTCATGGTTTTGGTTGTTCCGCGCTGGCGTGCGCAGGGAGGGGCGTAGCCCCGACCGGAGCGCGCCAGCGCGCGGCGAACACCGCCGGTGCCAGATACCCCAGCGACGAATGCGGCCTCGCTTCGTTGTAATCCCGCCGCCACCCGGCGGCCAAGACTTCCGCCTCCAACAGGGAGGCAAATGCTGCGCGGTTCAAATGTTCGTCTCGCAACCGGCTGTTGAATGATTCCACATACGCGTTTTCCCACGGTAAGCGTCACGCGGAGCACCTTCTTGACAGAGCGACTACAGCGGCGGATTCATAAATGCCGTAGGCATTGTTTATGATGCGGATTGAACTTGCAGCGGACGGTGGGTTTTGCCCCAGACCGCCGGAACAACCTCCGGGATTTGGCGGTTGGTCATGTCTGGCAGGCGCGTGAGCACTTCCCGCAGGTAGGCGTAGGGATCAAGGCCGCGACGCCGGCAGCTTTCGATGATCGTGTAAACGATGGCGCTGCGCTGGCCGGCCTCGGCATCGCCGATGAAGAGCCAGTTTTTCTTGCCGAGGGCGGTGGGGCGAATGGCGTTTTCCACCAGGTTATTATCGATCTCCACCCGGCCAGCGTTCAGATAGACGGTCAGCGTGGCCCATTGGCCCAACGCATAATCAATGGCTCCACCCAGCGGACTCTGCGGCAGGTAACGGCTCCGCGCCTTGAGCCGGAGCAAAACTTTTTCCAGCCGTTCGACAATGGGGCGGCTGTGGCTGGCGCGCACAGCGACACGCAGCCTTGGTCCAACATGCTGTTCGCGCAAGCTGGCTTCGACGCGGTAGAGGTGTTGGATTTGCCGCAGCAGCCAGCCGCTCATCTGCGGGGCTGTTTCGCTGGCCTCGTAAAACTTCCGTCGAACGTGCGCCCAGCAGCCGGCCAGGGTGATCACCTCGCTGCGCCCGTTGACGAAGGCGCGATACGCCGGGTAGCCGTCGCTTTGCACCGTGCCGGCGAACGTCGGCGGCACGACCTGATCCAGACACGCGGTCGCGCGGCTGGTTTCCCAGCGGAAAAACACGTCCCCCTTGGGCTGGCTGGCCGTCCAGAAGTAACCCTGCCTGGTTTTGCCGTTGCCCGGCTCCAGATAATTCACCGGCGTTTCATCCACCTGCACATAGCCGCCGGCCATGACCCCGGTGCGGATCTGCTCGTAAATCGGTTGCAACCAGTCGGCCGCCAGCGCCACCCAGCGCGCCAGAGTCTGACGAGGCAGATGCACTTGATGGCGGCGGGCAAAAATCTGTTCCTGCCGATACAGCGGCAGATGGTCGCAGTATTTGGCCACCAGAATGTGCGCCAGCAAACCGGGCGCGGGCAAACTGCGGTCTTGCAACCGTGCCGGCAACGGCGCGATCACCGGAGCCGCGTCCAGCCTGGCCCGGTGAACATATTTTTTGCGGATGGTGCGGCGGCGCAGAAAACGGGCCGGTTCAAAATCCAGTTGTTCACTGATCTCCTGGCCGATGCAGCGCCATTGATCGGGCCGGGCTTTCACCGGTTCGGGTTCAATCACTTCTTCCACCACCGGCAGGTTCTCCGGCACACGCAGGGTGCGGTCGCGGCGGGAGCGGGACATCGGGGGCGAAAGTTTTTCAGGAGCAGGGCCGGGTGATTCCGAAGCGGAACTTTTCGGCAGTTGCAGGAGCAACTCCAGTTGCGCGGTGTCGAGCCGCTCACTGCTCGAACCAAACACCCGCCGCACCAGCCAATCAATCTTCTGCCGCAGCAAACTGATCTCCTGACGCGCCGCCGCCAGTTGCTCGGTGAGTTCTTTTTCGCGCGGCGTCATCAGTTCCGGTTTCAGACGGCACGGCCCGCAAAAGGTTCAAACTTTTTATGCGGATTTTTCAGCGCTCGCACTCATACCACGGCCGCAGCCTGCCGCCGCGCAAATCCACGCCGTCGGTCAGCATCGCCAGCGCCTGCGGCGTCAGCTTCAACTTGGTCGTTTCCGGCTCCAGGTTTTTCGGCCACGAAAAAGTTCCCTGCTCCAAACGCTTCGTCAGCACCCACAGCCCCGTCCCGTCCCAGCACAAGATTTGATCCGGGTGTGCCGCCGGTTGCTGAACACAACCAGCGCCCCCGCACGCGGATCTTCGCCCAGCCGCTCCGTCACCAAGGCGTGCAGGCCTTTAAAACCTTTGCGCATGTCGCAGGCTTCCACCGCCACAAACACCTTGAGGCTGCCGACAAAACTTAACATGGCTTTTGCAGCGACCGCACCAGTGCCGCCGCCAGTTCCACCTGTTTCGCATCACTGATCTCCACCCGCGCCCCGCCAGGCAAATGCAGCACCAGCGACAAGCCGCCCGTTTTAACCACCGCACCCGGCGGCGGTGCCAGCACGGCCTCCAACCACTGCACGGACTTCTTCGCCGCCGTAATCTTGCCTGCGGCATAATCCCCACGCTGCCGTCGCCGTTTTTGCGCCCACGTCGCAAACGTCTGGTATTTGATGCCAGCCAGTTCCGCAAACTTCAGTCCGGGCAACCCGCTCCGCTCAAACTCGTCCAGTAACTGTTCCCGGCGCACCTGCGGCGTCTTTACCCGCCCCAGCACATCCTGTTTCAAAATCACTTCATCGGTCGGTGTCGTATTCATCGTAGCCGTTATGCTACGACACTTATGACTTCAGGAGATAGTGGCGCTCCGCGTGACGCTTACTTCCCACGGACTCCCCGGCGCGATATACAGCGCCCCGATGGCGTTGCCCTTCAGCCACCCCTGCACCGCCTGGGCCACCAACTCCGGCCCGTTGTCACTCCGCAGATGCGCCGGAACGCCCCGCTGTGCGATTAGGGCCGCCAACACCGCAATCACGTCCTTGGCGCGAAAACTCCGGCGCACGGCCAGCGCCAGACATTCCCGCGTGAACTCATCCACCACGCACAGAAACTTCAACCGCCGTCCGTCCGTGGTCTGGTCGCTCACAAAATCGTAGCTCCACACTTCGTT
>JAJXXI010000024.1 GCA_021781185.1 bacterium | reverse complement strand
CGGCCGACGTGGGCCGCCCCGTCACCGACCTGGCCACGGATCTGCGCTACCCGGAACTGGCGGATGACGCGCGGGAGGTGCTGCGCAAACTGACTGCGGCGGAAAAGCCGGTTGGCGCGCGCGACGGACGCTGGTTCACCGTGCGCATCATGCCCTACCGCACGCAGGACGACCGGATAGACGGCGTGGTGATCACCTTCACGAACATCACGGCGTCCCGGACGCTGGAAGCACAGTTGCGGGGAAAGAACGACCTGTTGACCAGAAACATGGCGAAACCAGACGCGAAGCCGACGCAACAAAAAACTCAATCAGGGTGATACATGGGAAATCCAGACAAACCGATCCAGGCGGAAGCCTCACCCGAGCCCGCCGAACTGCGGCGGCGGGCCGAAAAGCGCCTGCAAGCGCGGCAGGCGAAAACAGATCCGGCCATGACCAAAGCCGACACACAGCGGCTGGTCCATGAATTGCAGGTTCACCAGATCGAGCTGGAGATGCAGAACGCGGAACTCCAGTTGGCCCGGGACCGGATGGAGCCGTTGCTGGAAAAATTCACGGACCTCTACGACTTCGCGCCCGTCGGCTATTTCTCGCTGGATGCACAGGGCCGGATTCAGGAGGTCAACCTGACCGGAGCCGGCCTGCTCGGCGTGGAACGCTCGCGGCTGCTCCAGCAGTCCTTGCAGCGTTTCATCGCCCCGCCCACCCGGCGGGTCTTTCTGAACTTTCTGGAACGAACCTTCGCCGGCAACGAAAAGCAGATTTGCGAGGCCGCGCTGCAAAAGCCGGACGGCTCCGCTTTCTGGGCCGACTTTCACGCCCTGTCCGCGCTTTCGCCCGCCGACACGCAAAAATGGTGCCGGGTGGCGGTTTCCGACATCACGCCCCTCAAGCGGGCGGAGGAAGCGCAACGACGCATGGAGACGCTCGCGGTCGCGAATCTGGAGCTGCGCCGGGAAATCATCCGGCGCGAAAAGCTGGAGAAGGCCCTCACCGCCAGCGAACGGAATCTGGGCCGGCTGCTGGAGCAGTCGCGCTCCACGCAGGAACAGTTGCGGCATCTTTCCCATCAAATTTTGCACGCCCAAGAGGAGGAGCGGAAGCGCATCAGCCGCGAGCTGCATGATGAAATCACCCAGACGCTGGTGCTCATCAACGTGCATCTGCAAACCCTCGCCCGAAAGGCCCGGATCAATCCGGTGCAGCTCCGGAAGGAAATCGCCCGGACCCAGCAACTGGTGGCACACTCGGTGGAAATCGTGCATCAGTTCGCCCGGGAACTGCGCCCGACGGCCTTGGACGACCTGGGACTCATCACCACCCTGCACGCCTTCCTGAAGGATTTCATGAAGCGGACCGGCATCCGCGTTCACTTCGCGACGTTCACGACCCGCCGGATCAGCGCGCTGGACAATGCCCTGCGCACGGTGCTTTACCGCGTCGCCCAGGAAGCGCTGACCAATGTCGCCCAGCACGCGAACGCCAGCCGGGTGGCCGTGGCCGTCCGCAAACTTCCCGGTGCCATCCAGATGGAAATCGCCGACAACGGCAAAGCCTTCAAGGTGGAACGGGTGCTGCATTTCAAACGAAACAAGCGTCTGGGGCTGGTGGGCATGAGGGAACGGGTGGAAATGGTCGGCGGACGTTTTGAAATCGAATCTGCGCCCGGCCAGGGCACCACCATCCGGGTGACCATTCCCGCCGCCAATGGCCGGACGGGAAAGGCGGACAAAACGGGGACGGAAGATTTATTTGCCTGCCACCGGGTTTCCCGTCCCCCGGCGGCTCGTGAAATCCACCCTGTTGGAACTGACCAGGACCAACCTTGATTCCCCATGAAACCCATCACCATTCTGATCGCGGAAGACCATACCATCGTGCGGGAAGGTTTCCGCAAATTGCTTGAACTCGAAGCCGACCTCAAGGTGGCGGGCGAAGCGTCCGACGGTCGCCAGGCGGTCAACCTGGCCCGAAAACTCCGGCCCGACGTGGTGTTGATGGACATCGCCATGCCGCAGCTCAATGGTTTGGAAGCCACGCGCCAGTTGCTCAAGGCCGTGCCCGCCGCCAGGGTGATCATTCTCTCCGCGCACGGGGACGACGCCTATGTGCAGGAAGCCACCGTGGCGGGGGCCGTGGGATTTCTGCTCAAGCAGTCCTCCGCCCACGAGGTGTGCCGGGCGATCCGCACGGTTCAAAATGGGGGGAAATTTTTCAGCGCCTCGATTACCAAACGTCGAAAGGCTCTCCGGGAACAATTGCCGGGCCGCGCCAAAGGGTTCAGCCTGAAACCGGTCAAACTCACGTCGCGCGAGATGGAGGTGCTGCAACTCATCGCCGAAGGCAGGGCCAACAAGGAGATGGCGGCGGAACTCGGCATCGGCATGAAGACGGTGGAAAAGCATCGCGAGCATCTTATGCACAAGCTGGACATCCACGACACCGCCGGCCTCACCCGCTACGCCATCGGCGCCGGCATCATCGAGAGCAGTGTCCGGCTGACCATCGTTTGACCGGAACACGGATTTTGGCCTTCCTCGGCCCGTCCCATCTGCGGGCGGAAAGTTCAGGCACACGAATAAAGCGAAGGCCGGGAGCAATCCATGTTTCGGCCGGCCGTTCCCGCATTCCCTGCCGAATTCAAGTTGAACGGCATAGGGAAAACACCCCATATCCCCGGCAAGGCATTCCCACTTATTCTATGACTGGCAAAAATGATTGGATTGGGAACAACCACCAACCTGTGCAAAAGTCCGACGACCGTGACGCGTGCAAGGATGTTAATTCGAGGGAACGATTATGACCGCCAACCCCCTGGAACCAGACTGGGAATCAAGCCGTTCACTGGCACCGGACGACACCGAACCGGCCCCGCGCATTCTCGTCGCGGATGACGAGCCGGTGATCCGCCGGCTGAACTGCAACATGTTGACCACCGCCGGCCATCAGGTGGATGCGGTTGCCGATGGGGCGGCCGCGTGGGATTTGCTGGAACATCGCAGCTACGATTTGCTGATCACCGATCATTCCATGCCCGGGCTGACCGGTTTGGAACTGCTCAAGAAACTACGCAATGAAGGCCTGACCCTGCCGGTCATCATGGCCACCGGCACCCTGCCCATTGATGAATTCAGCCTGCACCTCTGGCTCCAGCCCGTCGTCGC
>JAJXXI010000144.1 GCA_021781185.1 bacterium | reverse complement strand
GTCCGGACTGCAAGTCTGCTCCGCCGCTCGGTGCGCTCTGGCGCTGCGGCCAGTGCGGCAACGCTTTCGACATCTTCGCCTCGCAGGGCCTGTGCCCGCAATGCAACGTGCAATACCATCTCATCCAGTGCCTCGACTGCGGTGCCCGGCATCCGGCGGCAGAATGGAGCCGGCCTGAATCAGGCTGAGCGGACCGGGCTGAAAACGTCCGATCAGAAACGCTTTTTAAAACCGGCCTGCCCGCCCTCCAAAACTCATGCCGGAATCCATTTGACTCCTGGAGCCCGTGCTGTAAATACACTGCCCCGAACGGGCCGCCACCACAAGCTACGGGGCCGCCCGGCACAGGATTGAAAACTTTAGGAACAACTCGGGACATGCGGCTGGATGCCATCCGGGGATTTTTTCTGGTCATCATGGCCGGCGTTCATGTGCCGTCGCCGGTCTCCCACTTCCTGCGCGAGCCGTTTGGTTTCACGAGCGCGGCCGAGCCTTTCATCTTTCTGAGCGCCTGTCTCGCCGGACTGGTTTATGGCAGGGTTTATGGCAAAAGCGGCTGGGCCGCCATGTCCGGCAAGGTCTGGAACCGGGCCCGGCTGGTTTACATCGTTCATCTGTCCCTGCTGCTGCCGGTGACCCTGGCCGCCTGGATTTTTGCCGGACAGGTGGTGCCACTCGCCAACCATTTTCACGACTTTCTGGTTCATCCGTGGATCACGCTGCCCTTGCTGCCGCTGCTGCTGCATCAATCACCGCTGTTCGACATCCTGCCGATGTATGTGTTTTTTCTGCTGGCGACGCCGCTGGCCTTCACCCGGGCCAAACGCCATGGCTGGTCCGTGGTGCTGGCCGTTTCCGCCGTCATCTGGCTGGCGGGCCAGTTTCAGGGCGCTTATTTTCCAACCGACTCGACCCAGTGGCTGCCGCTGCGCGGCGGCTCGTTCAACCTGCTGGCATGGCAGTTTCTCTGGACGGCCGGACTGGCCCTGGGTGAAACCTCGCAGCGCCGGCCGCTCATTCCGCAACCGTTCCGCGCCCGCCTCGCCGGCCTGGCGGCCATCCTCGTTTTGACCGGCCTGTGCGCGCGGCACGGACTTGCCGGCTGGCATATCAATCCGAATGCTTCGCTCGATAATGTCTGGCTAAACAAGTGGACGCTGGGACCGCTGCGGCTGCTGAACTTCGCCGCCTGGGCGGCTTTGTTGCTGGCCTGGAACCCGCGTCCGCCCGCATGGCTGCTGAAACCCACCGCACTTTTGGGGCGCCATTCACTCGCCGTGTTCGCGTTTCATCTGCCGATGGTCATCACAGCCACAGCGGTGATCCAGATGCTGGCGCTGCGCGATTCGCTGCAAACCGTCCTGGTGCTGGGCGTCATCGGCTCGCTGTTTTTGTGGGCCAGGTGGTTGGAAGGCAACGCCCGCCAGCGCGCCATGGCCGCCGCCCAACCAGTCAACACCACGAAGCCGCTCACTTGGATTCAATGGCTGCATCAACGTGAACTCGTCTCCAGCGGCCGGTTGAAGTCGTCCCTGCCGACGGCATGATCTGGCGGCAAGTTCCGGGAATCAATCTTCCGCCTTAAAGGAGCGCGTGATCAGATCGCGCACCGCCCGCTTTGGTTCCTTGCCCTCGTAGAGCATGGCGAAAACCTCGTCAATGATCGGGGTGGAAACATTCTTCTCCCGCGCCAGCCGGTGCGCCGAGCGCGCGGTGGGGTAGCCCTCCGCCAGCTTCGGATGCGAGGCTTGGATGGCCGCCATCGTTTCGCCCCGGCCCAATCGCTCGCCGAGATCGCGATTGCGGCTCTGCCTCGAAAAACACGTCAACATCAGATCGCCCAAGCCGCTCAGTCCGGAAAACGTTTCCGCTTGCGCCCCGCAGGCCACGCCCAGCCGGCGCATTTCGGCAAGCGCCCGCGTGACCAGACCGGCCTTTGTATTGTCGCCGTAACCGAGGCCGTCACTGACGCCGGCACCGACGGCGATGACATTCTTCAGCGCGCCGCCGTATTCCACCCCGAGAATGTCCGTGCTGCGATAAATGCGAAATTCGGGACGATGAAACAGCCCCTGCACCGTCTTGGCCGTGCCGTCGTTTTCACAGGCGCAGACGACCGTGGTGGGCACGCCCAGCGCCACCTCGCGCGCAAAGCTTGGACCCGACAAGGCCACGACGCGGTCCGCCGGTGCCTGCTCGCGCAAAATGCGACTCATCGTGTCGCCCGTTGCAAATTCAATGCCCTTGGTCACGCTGACGAAAATGCCCGGATGCCCCTTCAACCGGGCGGAAACCTCCCGGAACGCCTGCGACGGAATTGCCAGCACCACGCATTCCGCGCCACCGACGGCCTTGGAAAAATCGGCCTGCGTTTTCCAGTCGGCTGGCAGTGGCACACCCGGCAGATAACGTTCGTTCCGGCCGGCCTGGACTTCGGCCAGCGATGCCGGATTGATGTCCCAAAGCGTCACGGCGTTGCCGTTTTCCTGGAGCGTCTTGGCGAGCGCCGTTCCCCACGCGCCCGCGCCGAGCACGGTGGTTCTCATTTCGCGCCCTCCGTTTTCGATTTCCGACCGAGCCGGTTTTCCGTGCCGGCCATGAGCCGTTGAAGATTGGATTTATGTTTGTAAACCGCCATCACCCCCAACACCAGTGTCACGATGTTCAAAGTGTCGTTGTCCTGTGAAAAATAAACCGCCAGGGGCAGCGCAATGGCTGCCGAGATGGAACCCACCGAAACATACCGCGTCAGCACTATGGCGAGAATGAAGACAACCAAAGCAATCAACAACGGCCAGGGCGCGAGTGCCAGATAAACCCCCGCCGTGGTCGCAATGCCCTTGCCGCCCTTGAATTTGAGCCAGCAGGTGTAGTTGTGACCGAGCACAGCGGCGACGCCGGCGAGCACCTTGACTTTCATCTGGACCGCCGGCAACGCGGCCGCAAAACCGGGTGCCAGCCCGAAATGGTGCGGCTCAGTGAGGTTGTAAATCATGGGCGCGATCCAGGCGACCGCCGCAAAACCTTTCGCCGCGTCCAGCAGCAGCACGACGATGCCCGTCGGCTTGCCGAGCACGCGCATGGCGTTCGTCGCGCCGATGTTGCCACTGCCGACGGCGCGGATGTCCACGCCCTTCGCCTTCGCCACGAGAAAGCCGAACGGGATCGAGCCGAGCAG
>JAJXXI010000603.1 GCA_021781185.1 bacterium | reverse complement strand
CCGGGCACGATTTATCATTATCGGGTGGCGGTGAGCAATGCGCTGGGCACGGCTTACGGCGTGGATAAAACATTCATCACCGGCGGCCGGGTCCAGGTTTGGGGTGACGGCAGTCTGGGGCAGACCAACGTGCCCGCAGGGCTGACGAATGTGACGGCGGTCAGCGCCGGCGCCTGCCACGCGCTGGCATTGAAAAACGACGGGAGCGTGACGGCCTGGGGATACAATGCCTTCCGGCAAACCAACGTGCCGTCCGGTCTGGCAAATGTGGTGGAAGTTTCAGGCGGGGTGCAACACAGTCTCGCCCTGCTGGCGAACGGCACGGTGACGGCCTGGGGCGACGATACCTACGGCCAGACCAACGTGCCCGCCGGGTTGACCAATGTCGTCGCCATCGCCGCCGGTGGTTATCATAATCTGGCGTTGAAAAGCGATGGCACGGTGACGGCTTGGGGCGAAGATAATTATTTCCAGACCAACGTGCCGTCCGGTTTGAGCAATGTCGTGGCGGTGGCCGCCGGCCGGTATCACAGTGTCGCGCTGAAGGCGGATGGCACGATCACGGCTTGGGGCGATAATACTTATGGCCAGACCAATCCGCCGGCCGGTTTGAACCGGGTTGTGGCCGTTTCCGCCGGCGATTATCACAGCCTGGCCCTAAAGGCGAATGGTCTCGTTTCCCCCAATCTCTTTCCGGCTTGCCAATGGATTGCGGACAGCCTGGCGGGAACGAATGGAGCGCCGGTCGGCATTTGGGCCGACCGCGTTCAGGGAAAAATTGCGGCGCAGAACTCCGCCGGTAATCAGCCGCAACTCTACACGAATGTTTTCAATGGGCACAACGCCGTCCGATTTTCCGGGGCCGGCAGCCAGTTCCTGACGGTGGCGGCGGCCGACAGTCCGCTCGCCGGTGCCACCGATTTCACGATGGTGATGGTGTTCGCCACTGCCACGCCGGGGCTTTCCGGCGGGTCCTTTTTCCAGAACACGGGATTGCTCGGCGCGGAACAGCCCAACGCCGTGCCAGATTGGGCGTTGTGTTTGAACGGCAGCCAACTGGGCGCGGGACTGGGCGCGGGCAGCAGCGGTTGCAACAGTGATGTGAGCCTCTACGGCGGAACGGTGACCGATGGTAGTCCGCACATCGCGGTCTATGTGCGTTCTGGCGGCATTGTGCGTCTGTATGTGGACGGGGTCATTGTGGCGGAGCAAAACGCGCTCTGCCCGGCGGCGCGGGGCGGTTATCCTTTTCAAATTGGAGCCATGACCACCACTTCCGGATTTTTCACCGGTGACGTCGCGGAGATCCAACTTTACAACCGCGCCTTGAGTTCGCAGGAAATCGGAATCGCCGCCGGCGTGCTCGCGAGCACCTACGGGATGAGCGGGATCGCCGGGGCGCCGATGTGCCAATGGACGGCGGACAGCCTCGCGGGACCCAACGGCACCCCGGTCGGCAATTGGACGGACAGCATCGGCGGAAAAAGCGCGACCCAGCCTGTTGCCGGCCGCCAGCCCCGGTTGTATTCCAACGTGATCAACGGTCACAAGACGTTGCGTTTTTCCAGCGGCAGCAGCCAGTTTCTCACGGTCGCCTCTGCGGACAGCCCGATTGCCGCGGCGGGAAGTTTTACCATGGTGGTGGTCTTCAAGACGTCAACGCCGGGTAATTCATCCAGTTTGTTTTATCAAAACACGGGATTACTCGGAGCCGAACAGCCAAATGTGGTGGCGGACTGGGCATTTTGTCTGAACGGCAGTCAGTTGGGCGCGGGGCTGGGTGCCGGTGCCGGCGGCTGCGGTTCGGATTTCAGTCTCTACGGTGGCAATGTAACCGATGGCAATCCGCACATCGCCATGTGCGTCCGGGCGGCCGACGCCATCACGTTGTATGTGGACGGAGCCATTGTTGCGAAGCAAAGTTCACTCTGCACCGATGGGCGCGGTGCTTACCCGTTCCAGATTGGGGCGATGACGACCGGCTCCTATTTCTTCAACGGCGACATTGCCGAAGTTCAGCTTTACAACCGGGCGCTGGATGCGGCGGAAATCGCGGCGGATAATGAACGACTCGCCGCCAGCTACGGCATCGGCGGCGCGGCGGGCACAATGGTGGCTTGGGGCAGCAATGTCCATGGCCAGACGAATGTGCCCGCAGCTTTGACCAATATCTCGGCAATTGCCAGCGGCAGCAGTTTCAATCTGGCATTGCCAGCCGGCGGCGTCGTGACCGGCTGGGGCAACAACGGTCAGGGACAAATCAGCGTGCCGGCCGGGTTGACGAATGCGGTGGCCATCGTCGGCGGATTCAATTTCGGCATGGCCATTGGGGATCAAGTGCCCCGGGCGGACAGCGCAACGTTTGCGGGCCATGTGAATCACGATCTCGCGTTCGCGTTGCCAGCGGTGGGTTTCGACGGCACCCCGTTGAATTATCACATCCAGTCGTTGCCGGCCGCCGGGACCCTCTATCAATACGCTGCCGGGACGCGTGGATTGCCGATCAGCACGCCAAACACGTTGGTCAGCGATCCGAACGGGCAGGTCGTTTTTGCGCCCGCGCCGGGAACCACGGCCAGTCCGTATGCGACATTTGACTTTTTTGTGAATGACGGAACTTACAGCTCGGCTCCGGCTCCGGTGACGGTCAATGTCGGACTGCCGGCCGCGCCGCAATGGACAAATTGCTCGTTCAGTGCCGGGAATGTGGGTTCCGGCAGTTTCAATCTGAGCTTCACCGGAGATTCAAATGCGACTTACACCGTGTGGGCGAGCAGCAATCTGTTGAACTGGGCCAACCTTGGCCCGGCGAACGAAAATCCGCCGGGCCAGTATAGATTCAGCGATCTCACAATCACCAACTGGCCGCAGCGGTTTTACCGCCTTTCCGCGCCATAAATTGAGATTTCTATTACCAACGCATTTTATACCATCCACTGCCAAGACGCATTTTTGCACAATTGAGTTGAGATAACATCCAAATGAAAAAATTATCGGTCCATTTTAATTTTCTCGGGACATTGCTGTTTGCGCTGACCGCCCCTTTGGGGGCGGGTGCGGCCACGCCGGCGACGAACAACGCCTCACCCTTTGCTTCCGACCCCGGGCAAGTCCTCGAACGCACTTCGTTCCAAACCGGCAAGCCATGGACACCGCAGGGGGATTTGCGTTCCGATGTCGCCATC
>JAJXXI010000543.1 GCA_021781185.1 bacterium | reverse complement strand
ATATCCTGCGCAAGTCTCTCCTTCAGCCTCCCGGCGAAGGCTGGGAGGAATTGGCGCCGCCGGGGCGGGGGGTGGGGGCGATTTGCTGCGGCGATGCGGATGGCAACATTTGGTATCGGGATGGCGACCAGCATTTATGGAGGCTTCGTGACCGGACGTTTCAACCCGTGCCGTCTTCGGCGGGGCTGGCGGGGCAAAAGATTAATTGTCTGGCAACGGATCCACAAGGGCGTCTCTGGGTGGCCACCGAAGCCGGTTTTGCTTTCTGGAACGGCAATCAATTTCAGGATGCGACGCCAACAAATGGACCGCCCGTTTCCGGCATCTCGGCTCTGAAGGTCACCAAGGACGATCATGTCTGGGTGGTGGCAAACGGATCTGCGGGAGAAGCGTTGGAGCGACACTGGCTACACCGGCCCGATCCGGGGGAAAATCTGTTCGGCGGTGTCCCTGATCGCGTCGGCATGGTGGACGATCACCACGGAGGGATGTGGTTTTACAACTATGGCCGCGGTCTGGTTCACATGGATTCCGCCTATGAAACCCATCAGTTTACAGCCGCTGACGGTTTTCCCGGCGAACGGGTTTATTGTTTCTTTGAAGACCGGGAAGGCGACTGGTGGGCGGGTTTGGACGCCAGCGGACTGGTGCGCGTGCGGGACACGCAGTTTCATCCGGTTGGAATTGGCGAGGGAATCCTGGCCAAAGCGGCCAAATCCGTGTGTGAGGACGCCGGCGGAGCTGTTTGGGTTGGCATGTTGAGCGGCGGCCTGATTCGCTGGCAGGATGGTGTCAGCAGCAATTTGCCTGCGCCGGGAGACACGGAAATGGGGTCCGCCTTTTGCGTGTGTGCCGGTGCCGATGGCCGCTTGTGGGCGAGTGCGGGAAACGAGGATTTGTATGTCCGGGAAGGCGGCACGTTTCGGCGCATCAACCCGGTCATTCATGGCGTGAAATCCATTTTGCTGGACCGGCGGAATGGCCGGGTCTGGGTGGGGACAACCAGCGGTCTTTATTTTGCTGACCGCCCGGCGCCGGAGAAATTTCATTTATTTGACGGCATTCTGCGGCATTCGATCCGGGCGCTGGCCGAGGACAGGAACGGCACACTCTGGGCGGGGACGGGTAATGGAGAGATTTACAAGATCATCGGCGAGCACGCCACGATGTATCATCCGGACGACCACCGGGACTCGGGTGCGATCTGGTCGCTGCTGGCGGACGCGCACGGCACGTTGTGGATTGGCACGTTTCGCGGCGGCCTGCTGCGTTTTCAGAACGGGCGGTTCACCCGATTTGGCAAAACGGAGGGACTTCCCAACAACGTCATCTGCCAGATTCTGGATGACGGTCAAGGCAACCTCTGGCTTGGATCCCATCAAGGCATATTCCGGGTGGCCAAGTCGGCGCTCGATCAGGTGGCCCAGGGCCGGGAAAGTTTTTTCACCTGTGTCGTCTATGGCCGGTCCGACGGCTTGCCCTCGATTGAATGCAGTGGTGGGTATCAGCCCTCGGCGTGCCAGACCCGGAGCGGACAATTTTGGTTTACCACCGTCAAAGGAGCCGTCTGGATCCAACCGGATGAACTGCGTCCGAACCAGATCAAACCGCCGGTGGTCATTGAAGAGGTGGATGTGGATGGCCGGTTGCAGACCCATTTCAGCAAAGGCCCGGAAGATTCCGCCAGCGGACCGGCGGCGGAAAAAGCGTCCGGTTCGCCGGCACGCCTGCTGGAGATTCCGCCGGGAAAACATCAGATTGAGATCCGTTACACCGGCCTCAGCCTGGTCTCGCCGGACCGTGTGCAGTTTCGCTACAAAATGACCGGGGTGGATGATGACTGGGTGCAGGCGGGCACCCGCCGGTTTGCCCAATACACTTTTCTCCCGCCGGGCAGCTACCGGTTTCAAGTCATCGCCTGCAACAGCGACGGGATCTGGAATGAAACCGGCGCTTCCCTGATATTGCGAGTCCGCCCGCATTTTTACGAAACCTGGTGGTTCCGCCTGTTGGCGGCGCTGTTGATGATCAGTGTTGTGGCTGGCACTGTCCGGCACACCGCCACGCGGCGGTTGCGCGAGCAAATGGAACAACTCGAACGCCGGCAGGTGGTGGAACGCGAGCGGGCCCGCATCGCCCGGGATATTCATGACGACCTCGGTGCCAGCCTGACGCTCATCGCCGTGCTGGGTGACCTCGCCAAAAAGAAAAACACTCCGGAGCGATTGGAAAAAATGTCCCGCACGGCCCGTCAAGCCGTCAAGTCGCTCGATGAAATTGTCTGGGCGGTCAATCCGCGCAACGATACGCTGACGCACTTGATTGATTATGCCGGACAGTTTGCCACCAATTATCTGCGGGATGCGGGGATTCGCTGTCTGCTGGACGTGCCGGAACAGACGCCGGCCAGGGAGGTCCCCGCCTCCGTGCGCCACAACGTGTTTCTGGTGGTCAAGGAATCCCTGCAAAATATTGTCAAACACGCCCGGGCCACGGAGGTCTGGCTGCGCGTCAGCACCACGGCGGAAGGATTGCAGATTGTCATCGAGGACAACGGATGCGGATTCGCGCAGGCGTCGGGAGACGCCTGGGCGGATGGCCTGACGAACATGCGCGAACGATTGTCTGAAATTGGCGGACAGTGCAACATTAACAGCCATGCCGGCGCGGGCACCTCCGTGACCATCGAATTCCCCTGGACCCATTTCCACTGAATGTTTGTCCTCAGATTTTCATCCGATGAGAAACGAACAGTTTTCATATTACTATGTCTGTCAAACCATCAAGCGTGAGCATCGCCATCGCCATTGTAGAAGACCAGCGTGATATGCGGGAAAGCCTGGTTGAGTGGCTGGGACATGTGCCCGGCCTGCATTGTGTCGGGGCGCATGCCACCGCGGCGGAAGCGTTGCGGTTGATTCCCGGTGAAAAGCCCGATGTCGTGCTGATGGACATTAACCTTCCGGGCATGAACGGCATTCAATGCGTGGCCCGGCTCAAGGAACTCCATCCCAAGATACAAATCCTGATGCTGACCACCTATGATGAGGGCGACTTGATTTTTGATTCGTTGCGCGCCGGGGCCAACGGCTATCTGTTGAAAAACATGCCGCAGGAGGAATTGATCAGCGCCGTCCAGCAGGTTCATGCCGGTGGTGCGCCGATGTCGCTTCAAATCGCGCGCAA
>JAJXXI010000124.1 GCA_021781185.1 bacterium | reverse complement strand
ATGACGATGGTGCAGGGCGTGAGGCTTTTACGCTCCGTGCTGATATCGCCGTGCGACGATTCGGAATGATTCAAAATACTCATGGGGCGAACAATGGCCCAAACGCCGCCAAATTTCAATGCCGCTCGTGCGCCGGATTATCGAAACCCATGAAACGATTGGGGATTGGCGATGAAAGATATTCAATCGAATCTCGCGCCCGACCGGCTCACCTCTCCGGCAAAATCTTTTTGGCTCGCTTCCGGCACCATATTTCCCCAAGCTTTTCCCTCGCGCGCATGAAAGCAAAAATCATCATTACACCGAAAAAAGCCGTCTTGGATCCCCAGGGCAAAACCGTCCAAAGCGCCCTTGAGCACATGGGTTACACCGGCGTCACCGGCGTCCATATCGGCAAATACATCGAGATTGACCTCGCGCCCGGCACCGAAAAGGCCGTTGCCCACAAGGCCATCAATGACGCCGCGCACAAGTTGCTTAGCAATCCGGTGATTGAAGATTACAAACTCGAGATTGAATGAATTATCCGTAGTCCGTAGTCAGGGGCAGTAGCGCGCAGCGCTCGCCACCTGCTACTGATTGCGGTCCACTGACTATGAACTTCGCTGTTTTACAATTCCCCGCCAGCAACTGCGACCAGGACGCCGTCCACGCCGTCCGCCTGCTCGGCCATGCCGCGCGGCTCGTCTGGCACAAGGATGCCTCTCTCGGCGACACCGACTGCGTCATCGTGCCCGGCGGTTTCAGCTATGGCGATTATCTGCGCTGCGGCGCGATCGCTCGGTTCAGCCCCGTGATGCAGGCCGTGAAACAATTCGCTGACAACGGCGGCCTCGTGCTCGGCATCTGCAACGGCTTTCAAGTCCTTACCGAAGCCGGCCTGCTACCCGGCGCGCTCATCCGCAACCGCGATCTGCAATTTCACTGCGAAAACATTTTCCTCAAGACCGCCACGAACGATTCGCCGTTCACCAGCAAAATTCCGGTGGGAAAAATCCTCCGCGTGCCCATCGCCCACGGCGAAGGCTGCTATTTTGCCGACGAAGAAACGCTCGCGAAGCTCAAGGCCAACAACCAGATTCTTTGGCAGTATTGCGACGCGAAAGGCAACCTGGCCGACAGCGCGAATCCGAACGGCGCGCTGCAAAACATTGCCGGCATCTGCAATGAGAAGCGCAACGTGGCCGGCCTGATGCCGCATCCCGAACGCGCCTGCGAACCGCTGCTCGGCAGCGACGACGGCAAATGGATTTTCGAAAGCATTTTTGCCGCGCTCAAAAACAAAACCGTCGCGCAAGCGGCTTGAGCCAAAATGAAAATCCGGGAAATCATCCGGCAGATTGAAGGCGACGGCTGGTTTCATGTGCGCACGCGCGGCAGCCATCGCCAGTATCATCACGCGACAAAGCCCGGCACGGTGACGATTGCCGGGCAGCCGGGACAGGATTTGCATCCGAAAACATTAAACAGTATCTTGCGGCAGGCAGGACTCAAATGACTATGCGCTACACGATCATCATCGAACACGGGCCGGAAAATTTCAGCGCCTACGCGCCGGATTTTCCCGGCTGCGTCGCGGCGGCGGACACCGAGCAGGAAACGCTCGCGCTGATGAAGGAAGCCTTGGAAATGCACATTGAAGACATGCGCGAACGCGGCGAACCGATCCCGCGGCCCAGCGAAATCCGCGAAGTGGAAGTGGCGGCGTGAAACAATGCCGGCTGTCCCCCCTAGCTCGTCTGCTGGAAAACTGGAATGAATACTTTAATCGCTAAAGCAGCCGAAGCGGTGAGCGCCGAGAGCGTTCGTTTTGTCGGCGACAAGCTCGTCGTGAAGTTGAGCGACTGGCGCGAGTTGAGCGTGCCCTACAAGAAGATTCCGTGGCTGAAATGGCTCGCCAAGGCCACGCCCAAGCAGCGAGCCGACTGGTCGCTCGAACCCGGCGGCTACGCGATTTACTGGGAGCAACTCGACGACGGCATCGAAATCTGCCACCTGCTTGGAACGGAGAGCTTGAATTGAAATGACGGCCAAAACCAAACTTCTGGCCGCGCCCGGCAGCGACGACGGCAAATGGATTTTCGAAAGCATCTTCGCCGCGCTCAAAAACAAAACCGCCGCGACGGCGGCTTAAAATTGCCGAATTGGAGCATCACTAAAAACCGTGAACGAAACCGAACATTCTGATTCGTTTGTTCTGAAAATTGATTATGAGAAGGACTCGCCTCGTCCTTCTCGTGTTTTCAGGGCAATGTCAGAATTGATTGAAGGTTTTCAATCCCTCGACAACGACCTCGTCCGAGCATTTCCGGTAAAAGTTAATCCGGTTTTGCTGTTGGAAGACATTCAGGTTGGCTCGTTGAAAACCGTCGTCAAAAACGTGCTGACGGGCGTCGAGGATGAGGCTCTAAAAAATCTTGAATGGAAGAAAATGATTGGCGGTTTTCTTGTTCAAGGGAAACACGCCGTGCTTCAGTGGATTGAGCGGAGAGAACAAATTGAAAGCCGAAAAGCTCTTGAAGAGCTTGCCCAGAGAATTCGACTTTTGGCAGAAGGGACGAGGGTTTTACATTTGCCGCACTACTCGCCACCTCCATTGCCACTATTGATTAAAGACCTCGCGATGATTGGGGAGGCTACAAGCCATCTTGGTCCGAATGACACTGCGACTTACGAATCCGAAGGCACAACATCCGCCTTCAACAATAAGTTTCACGTTGATGCCGAATTTGCCGAGGAACTTTTGACTGATGAAACCATCAGCAATCGGTCAGAGGTTTTGCTTCGTGTCAAAAAGCCAGACTACCTTGGTGAATCAATGTGGGATTTCGTTCACGCTGGCCATGCCATTCGAGCAAAGATTGAAGACCACGATTGGCTGGTTCAATTTCAGTTTCAACGGATTCAAGTTTTGCCTGGCGACGCGCTGCGCGTTCAGCTTGAAACCACCACACATCACGGTGCGGATGGAGGCGAAATCATGACTTACTACAGAATTCTGAAAGTTATCGGCGTTAAACGAGCGTCTGGCGGAACGCAACTTGAACTTCCGCCATCGCCGCAGAGTTGATTGCTGTTTGGTTTTAATTATGAAATCAAGGACCGTAAATGATAACCGCGAAATACGCCAAATACGCGAAAAGGATTTTTGCCTGTTTGTTCGCATATTTCGCGTGGTTCGCGGTTAGA
>JAJXXI010000337.1 GCA_021781185.1 bacterium | reverse complement strand
ATCTTTTGTTTCCAATTACTGGCAGTGGTCCGGCGGTTTCGCACAGTATGTGCGCTGGACCACCGGCGAAACGATTCCCGATCCCGATCTGCCGAAAATCGCCGCCGGCAACTGGAATGCGTTCATGAAATTTTCTGCGCGGCTTTACGTCACGCCCGCCGCAAACCGGCTTTACCTCGATTACATTGCAAAACTCATGCGCCGGCGCAATACCGTGAATGGGAAAATTTACCGCGATGATCCCACCATCATGACCTGGGAACTTGCCAATGAACCGCGCCCCGGCACGGATGCCGCCGTCAGCGGCGTTCCGGAATTTGTGAAGTGGGTGGATGCGACGGCGCGCTTCATCCATGACCAGGATCCGAACCACCTTGTCTGCACCGGCTCGGAAGGAATTCATGGTTGTCTGGACCAGTCCGATGTTTTCATCGCATCCCACAAAACCCCCGCGATTGATTATGTGACTGTTCACATGTGGCTGAAGAATTGGGGTTGGATCAAGGACCCGCAGCCCGGCCCGGCGTTTGAAGTCGCGGCAGCCAAGGCCAGAGATCACGTTGAAGAACACAACGTGATCGCCACCGAGACGCTGCACAGGCCGCTCGTGCTGGAAGAATTCGGTCTGCCGCGTGATCACGAAAACTATGATCCCAAGTCGCCGACCGCCGCGCGCGACGAGTATTATCGCCGCATGTTCGCGCAGGTGGCGGATTCCAGCCGGGCCGGCCGCGCGCTGCAAGGCGCGAACTTCTGGGCCTGGGGGGGAGAAGGCCGCGCTGGGGACAAAATGGATTCAGCCGCCGGGCTGATGGGTGATCCATTCAGCGAACCGCAGGGATTGAACTCCGTTTTTGACACCGACGCCAGCACCTTGTCCGTCATCGCCAGCGCGAACAAAACATTATCAGCCATGGCCTGAAGAATTATGCTTCAAGGCAGTGGAATGATTTCAATCCCGTTAATCTCCACCGGGTTTTCAATATTGGGCGTGAAGGCGATGCCGAGTTTGCCGTTGGCCGGCATCACGTTGCCAAGGCGAGGACACGCTGCTCACCCACAACTGAAGCAAATATATTCCAACTGTTCCCCCCCATCGGTGGCATCAAGGCCGGCGGGCTTGCGCGGCGTCCCGCCGCGTGAAAGCCAGTTCCCCGGCGAGGCCTCGCTGCGCTACCAGAACAGGGTTCAAATACATCCATCACTGCTTCATGGTTTTTCAGATGGCTGGTCAGTCCGGCCAATCGCCGCCAATCGCCGCAAGGCTTCCAAGCACGCCCGGGAACCGTGATAAGGGCCCTTCCACTCACTGACTTTCGGCAGCTTCGCGTCGGGCTGTCCATCCGGGTTAATGCGCCAGAACCATTCTCCGTGAACGCGGTCCACTAGGCGTCGCTGGATGTAATCCCAGTTTTGTCGCGCGGCGATGAGAAATTTTTCTTCACCCGAAAGCTGAAACGCATTCAAGAAGCCGACGATCGCTTCGGCCTGCGGCCAGCATTCGCAACCGGGATCAATGATCCGGCCATCGCGCCCCTCGTAGCACAATCCGCCTTCCCCGCTGCGCCCTTCACGCAAGGTCGTTTCCGCCATGGCCAGCGCCGTCCGGGCCACCCGCTTTTGCAGCGTGGCATCCCCGAGTTCCTCCGCCGCCTCGCACAACAACCAGGTCGCCTCAATATCGTGACCGAACGTGTAAGTATTTGAGCGCACATTCCAGGCCTCGTCAAAAAAGTGGTTCAGGTGCCGGTTCCACTCATCGAGAATGCGGGTGAGAAACAACTCGATCAGTTCGCGGAGCCGTTCCGCCACACGTGGATCGCGCCAGACGCGATACAGGTTGGTGTAGGCTTCAAGCACATGCAGGTGGTTGTTCATGGACTTCTTCTCGTTCATGTCCTTGTCGCTCAAACGCGCCTCCGTGCCCGCCTCCGACCAGTCGCGCCGGCACACCTCGATGTAACCGCCAAACCTGGCATCGTGGGCGTGCCGCTCGATGAGTTCGAACACTTCCCGCGCCCGGGCCAGCGCCGCCTCGCTGCCAATGGCGCGATGAAATTCCGCGAGCGCGTAGATGTAAAATGCCTGGCCGTAAATTTTCTTCGCGTCGTCCATGACCTGGCCCCGGTCATCGAGCCGCCAGAATGCCCCGCCGTGCTGCGCGTCCCAAAACTGGTTCGTCACGTAGTCAAACGCGCGTTCGGCCATTTCGATATAGTCCGGCTCGGGATGCACCTGGTGCGCGGCGGAAAACGCCCACAAA
The DNA here is from genome assembly GCA_021781185.1 of bacterium. GTDB lineage: Bacteria > Verrucomicrobiota > Verrucomicrobiia > Limisphaerales > UBA11358 > UBA11358. The sequence continues at coordinate 927 of JAJXXI010000337.1, read as the reverse complement.
ATACGGCTGTGAACAATGAGTCCCTTGGGTTGGGTGCGGTCGGGCGTCAGGTCGTTCGACAGCCAGGCCATCCAGCCGCCGTTTTGGCGGTCCACCGCCGGGCCGCACCAGAACGGCAGTAGGTGCCCGAAGAGATGGTCGTGGACCTCGGCGGAAAAGGTTTCCAATTCGTCGGGCGGGTTCATCGTGGCAATGCCTGATGCGAAATTTCCACGCGGCCGATTTGCGTCCCGCCGGTAAGTTGAATTTTCAAATACTTTCCGCCGCGAAGGCCTTTCGCGTGGAACATCACCGGCTTCCAATAGCCATATTCGCCGGCACCGTGAAAATAAACGGCCTTCTGCGCAGTCACGTCGTGAAAGTTCTGGCCGTCGCGGGAAAGCGAAAAGTTGAGGTCGCTTTCTTCCGTGGGATAAAAGGCGAACACCCGGAAGCTCAACACATTGTCTGGCAACCGATAAACCAGTGCGTCGCCCGCCACCCCGGCGGCGCGACAGGCGTCTTCCTTGGCCGACCGGCAGTCATGGGATGCAATTTTCCAAGCACCGCTCCGGGTCTGCACTTTCGAGAAATCCGCCAGTTCGTCCACGAGCGTGTCGGCCTGCACGGTCACCGGCCCGCTGATGTTTGAGGGTTGAGAGATGCCGGAAGCGTTAATGGCGCGCACGCGGTAAAACCATTCCCCGCGCGGGACGTTTTCATCGGCGAACTGCGGTCGGTATTGCGTCATCGCCTCGTCCACATTGGTCGCAATGACTTGCCAGCCGCCGGCGCGGTTCGCGGCGCGTTCCACCTGATAGCCGCTCGCGCCGACGGAACCCTGCCATGAAATCGCGGACGCATCGGCAATGGGCAACAGTGTCGGCGGCGCGGGAATGGGAACCGGTGGCGCGGTCAGGCCGCGAATGGCGAACGCGTTCGAGCGAA
>JAJXXI010000323.1 GCA_021781185.1 bacterium | reverse complement strand
AACGCCGCGCCCTGCAAACCGGTGAGCGAAATCTGGCCGATGTCGCCGATCTGAAAATAGGTGTGCAGACAATTCTCAAGCTCAAACGTCTCGCCGCAGGCATCATTGGTGGCGGTCAGCTCCATGGTCAACGTCTCGGAAACCGTGACCACGAATTCCGTGCGCAAGGATTGCCAGACTGCGCGGCCGGGAAGCTGCGGCAGGGCGAAGTGCAGCGTCACCGCGCCGTCCGGCGCGGCGGCGGTTTTGACCAGTTCCCAATCGGCGATCCGCGCGAAGCCGTGCGACGGCTCGCCCTCGTGGTTGCCAAACCACGGAAAGCAGATCGGCACGCCGCCGCGAATCGCCTTGCCGGGCGCAAAGCAACTTTTCGCGCTCATGAACAGCAGCGGCGGCTCGCCGTTTTTTTGGAAGCCGGCGACGTGCGCGCCGAGCAGGTAAACTTCCGCCGCGCTCCACGGCGTGCGGACTTTCACCAGCGGCAGGCCGCCGCAGCCATTGACCATTTCGATGCGGCCGGGGATTTCCAGCCGGCGCAGCTTTTCAGGGAGGATTTGGATTTGCATAAATTTGTATTGGCCAGTTTAGCGCCCGGCCTCATGAGCCTGAATAAATTTGCGAAACAAAATGGATCCCACCGGTGTCACCAAGGCCATGATGCCAATGATAAGCCACATTGTTTGTGGATGTCGTGGCCCCGTCTCCGGGCAGTAGTGTTCCAGCAGCCCGCCCGAGATGCTGCCCACAACCAGTTTCGCGCCAAACAGCGGCAGAAATGTCAATGCCATGTAAGAAGCCTCCTGGCCTTTGGGAGCAATGGCGGCGGCGTATTCATAGAGACGCGGCGACCACAACGCCTCGCCCACGGACAACATCACCATGAAAAAGAAAATGGAAATATAGAGCGGATTCAGCTCGCCGCGAAGGCCCAGCCACCAATGGCCGATGAAATCACCAAGCCAGCCGTGGGCCAGCGCCTGAAACCAATGTGCCGGCATGACGAGGAAAAAGGGAGACAACGCGGAAACGAAGCTGCCGGTCACAATCATCCAGTAAGCGCTGATTCTTTGGGTCAACACGCCGCAAATCGGCACCAACACCACGATGAGCAGGGAGTTGAGCATGCTGCTTGCATGGGTGATGGGAGCGCCATTGCCCAGCTCGCGCACGCCATATTTTGGAAAAGTGAAACTCAGGTGATAGAACAGCATTTTGACTCCGACAATCAATGTCACGAACAGGAGAAACTTGTAAAGCGCGGGCTGCCGCCACAGGCCGGCGAATATTTTCGCCGTCTTCATTGCGGTGTCACGCACCATTGTAAACAGCGCGCTGACAGGATTTTTGTCCTGGCGGACTTTTTCGCGCGGTGTGATCGTGATGCCCGACTCGGTCATCTCCACTCCTTCGCGCAGGCAAAACCAGGTCAGCAGCAGCCCCGGCACCGTAACCGCCGCCCCGATCAAAATCAGCACGCGATATGTGCTCAAGTCCAGGCCCAGCAGCGGCAACGTCCAGTGACCGTGTTCCCCCAGACCGAGTCGCGTGCTGCGCAGGCGATCAAAAAACCAGTCACCCATGAGAAAACCGAGGTTCATCAGCGCATAATAGAGCGAAAACGCCACGGAACGCTGGGCGGTGTTGGTATATTTTTTGCACGCCGCCGCCATCACCGGGATCATCAGCGCAATACCCGCTGCCTGCAAATAGAAGCCGAATGGCAGCACCACCCAGCGTTCCACCGTCAGCGCCATCACCGTGCGCGACACAAGACAAAGACCGAAACCAAGCAGGAACGTCCGCCGCACGCCCAGCGCGTCCGTCAGCGAACCGACGAACACCGTGAAGAGGGTCATCAACGCCGCCCAGGTGGCCACCATGGCACCGGCCGCTTCGTCACCAAAACCGAGGTCGGACGAAAGCCACAACGTCAGCACCGTGGCCGAGCCGACCTTGTAGGCGAGGTTTTCCAGAATGTAGGCGGCATAAACAATCCACAGCTCGCGCGGGGCATGGCGCATGACCGTGAATTTTCCGATAAAATTCCTCAACTTGGTTTTGGCGGTTGATACGGCAGGCGGCATCAAATTCGGGGCAAAATAAATCCAACCGCCGCGCCGGGCGAGGATTTTTAATTTTCCCGACACAACCCATCAAAAGCAAAGGGCGGTATTTTCAGGATGGCTGGAGCGAATTAATCAAAATTATGGCCGCAGTTTCTGTCCCGCAGCGTTCCCCCTCAACCTGCCCCCTCTCCGCCGGGAGAAGGAACGGCTGCTGGATGCGCATGTGAAAGCCTGATTGATTTGCGGGCAAAATACCGCCCCCATTTCGCCAAAGGCTGGAGAAATTTCTCCTTCTCCCAGCAGGAAAGGGCCGGGGCGAGGGAGAATCGCATCGGCTGATTCTTCGGCTGCCGATTTTCTGAAACCGCTTTGGTGGCCGCCGTAGGCGGATTGGAAACATGAAACAGCACCCCGCGATACGTCCCATTCGTCCGACCGGAATTTTGCGCTTTATGAATATTCACCGCGCAGCGTCATCTTCTTTATTGTCCTTGGTAAAAATGGCCATTCGGGTCGCTCGTTGACAAGCGGGCGCTCCGCGTGACAAGTTCCACCAATGAAAAACCAGGTTGCGCAATGGCTCGTCCTGACGATGTGTCTGTTTTGCCGGACGGTTTTGGCCGCGCCCTTGCAAGTGGGCGATGCCGTGCCAGTGATTGCCGCCAAGGACCAGCACGGTGCGGCTTATACCTTTGCCAACGGGACGGCGTTTTTGCTGGTTGCCACGGAGATGGGCAGCGCCAAGACCGCCAATCAAAAACTTGCCGGGGAAGGTGCCGGGTTTCTTGCCAAACACCACGCCGCTTATCTCATGGACATCCACACATTGCCGGCCGTTGCACGGTATTTCGCCTTCCCCAAGCTGCGAAAATATCCGCAGCGAATTGTGCTGGTGGACAACGCGGAAACTTTGAGCCGGGTGCCGGTTCAGCCGGGGCGTATTACCATCCTGAAACTCACTCCGGACAGACGCATCGCGAAAATCAGCTTCTGGCAACCGGCCAACGAGCCGGTGACAGAAGTGTTAAAATAATCGCGGCATGACAGGCGCGTTCTCCTCCGCCATCGGAAAATAAAAACGGGGGGGAAGGGCCCGGCGGCGGCTTCACCTCCCGTTGAAACGCGGGC
>JAJXXI010000707.1 GCA_021781185.1 bacterium | reverse complement strand
CGTAACTGGGGCGTCAGCTTGCTGTCGCCGTCACCGGCGCTGCGGCATGAAGTTTGGGGCATGCGGGTTTACCACGATGCGACGCAGGCAACCAATGCGTCGTTGCGTCCGATGATCATGGCCAATGTGGATGGGATTGATAATGGTATTCGTAATCGTCCGATGAACGTCGCGGCGCACACGTATCCCATCCAATGGACCGGCGATATTGGTCCTTCGATGACCTTTTTAAATTATGCCGTTCAAAATGCTGTTCATTCCGGCGTGCAATCCCTGTTTGCCTATGAAAGCGACGATCTGGGCGGTCACACCAGCGACCCGACGCCGGAAGGATACATCCGCTGGATTGAATACGGCGCGCTTTCGCCGATTTATCGTCCGCATTGCACACATAACTTAGAACGCATGCCGTGGGCGTTCGGGCCGGAAGCGGAATGGACGGCCCGGCGTTTCATTGACCTGCGTTACCGGCTGTTGCCGGTATTCTATGCGGCAGCCCGGGAAAATTATGACACCGGCGAACCCATTCTGCGCCGCCTGGATTTGGATTATCCGCAATATCCGGAAGCCAGCCAGGAGAACCAGTATTTGATCGGCCACTCGCTCCTGGTTGCCCCGGTCACCGGGGATAATCTCACAGCGGTTTCATCCGCCTGGCTGACGACAACCAATGGGCAGCCCGGGCTGAACGCGGAATATTTTTCCAATACGAATTTGTCCGGGGTGCCAGCGCTCACGCGGGTGGATGCGAGCATTGATTTCAACTGGGGCAGCTCCAGTCCGGGAGGTTCTGTTCCGGCCACAGATTTCAGTGCGCGTTGGACGGGTAACATTGCCATTCCCGCCTCCGCCGGTGATGTCAGCCTGGCTGCGTTGTCGGACGATGGCGTGCGCGTCTGGGTGGACGGCCAGTTGTGCATTGATAACTGGGGACCGAATAATTCGGTCACGACCGGGGCTCCCAATATTTTGAAAGCGGGGCAATCCTACCAGTTGCGGGTCGAATATTTACAACTTGGCGGCAACGATTTGGTGACCCTGCTATGGCACGGATCCAATCCGTCACGGACGGTTTGGATCCCGCCGGGCAACTGGATCAACGCCTGGAACGGAGCTGTGGTGAAAGGTCCGATGACGGTTGCTGATAGTGCCTCTTTGGAGCAGATTCCGCTCTACATCCGGTCCGGCTCCATCTTCGCGCTGGCACCGCAAATGCAATACACCGGCCAGATGCCGTGGGACCCGATCACACTGGATGTGTATCCGAGCACAACGGAAACAGATCGGAGTTCGCTGTATGAAGATGACACGCTGACGACCGCATATCAGCAGGGCCAGTTTCGCGCGACGCCGCTGGCAACGTGGGCTGACGATGGCCACAAGACCATCTCGGTCTCCATCGGCGCAGCCGCCGGCACCTATTCTGGCGCATTGACCCAGAGATCGTGGGTGGTGCGTTTGCATCGTCCCCCCAACTGGCCACAGGATCTGGCCCCCACCGGAGTGACGCTCAACGGTCAGCCCATCGGTCCGGTCGTGCGGCGTGTGAAGGACACTACCGCCATGCCTTTGGGAGCCGAAAACGGCGCGCCGGACGCGGATGTGTTTGAAATTACCATTCCGGAGAGTTCCGTGCTTTCCAGCAATTATTTGGTGGCGACTTTTTCCTCCGCGAGCAGTCCGTGGACGTGTGGTGATATCGGCAGTATTGGTGCCAATGGCAATGCCATCGAAGGTGCTTCCATCTCGTCCAACTCCGTTTGGTTGGTTCGCGGCGGAGGGGCTGGCATCGGCGGCACCAATGATGGATTTCATTTTCTTTACCAGCCCTGTGTCAGCAACGCTGAATTGGCCGTGCGTCTTTCAGGGCAATCGTCTGGAAATGCTTCGGCAAAAGCGGGTGTCATGTTCAGTGAATCTCTGGATCCGGCGGCACGTAACGCAAGCATCGCCATGACGTCCGATAATCACCTGGTTTTCCAGAGTCGTTCCACTGCGGGAATGTCCGGGCAAACGACGATGATCTCCGGGTTTTCGGCACCATGCTGGTTGCGATTGCTGCACCAAGGCGACAGTTTTATCGCTTACGCTTCCACCAGCGGAGCGATTTGGACGCAAGTCGCTTCGGTGACGATTCCGGGATTCAGTTCCCAAACCTACGCTGGCCTGACCGTGACCGAAAACGCCGGTGCAAGTAACAACGTGGATGCCACCAACTATAATCAGGCGGTGTTCAGCAATCTGACGTTGAACAAATCGGTCAGCATTTCCACCGTGCCAAATCAAATGACTGCCGAATCCACGCCGCCCCCGGCCATTCCGTTCACCGTTGGATCAACCGCCGGGAATTCACTCACGGTGACCGCCCAGTCGAGCAACCCTGATTTGCTTCCCGTTCCCAACATAGTGATCAGCGGGACCGGAGCGAATCGTTCAGTCACGCTGACGCCAAATTCCGGCAATAGTGGCACTAGCGTTGTAACTTTAACTGTCAGTGATGGCACCAACACAGCCAGCACCCAGTTCACGCTGAACGTATTTTCCTCCGCGACACCCTCGCTGGGGGAGCTATTGCTGGATGACGAGTTTACCAATTATTTGGCGGGCAATCTTCCGGGGCAATCCTTTCTGGGCACCGGCTTCGCGGCTGGTGGATCGTGGTTGGGGTGGGACAGTTCGTTCGCCGCGGACGTTCCGGACGCGGCCGCTATTTCATATCCGGGACTGACATCACCCGACGCGGCCGCCAATGGCGGTCAAGTGACAGTCAAAGGTGACGGCTCGAATCTCGAAGGATTTCCCGACGTGTCTGCCAGAGGACCGTTTGCCGTCGCAGGCCTTTTGGATGATGCCAGTGGAACCATCGGTGGCGGAAACGTGAGTGGCACGCTCTACCTGAGTTTTTTGATTCGTGCCCATTTCAACACGGGAAACGGCGCGTATGGCGGTTTGCAGTTGAGCCGGGGAGATGACAGCACGGGAGTCATGATCGGAAACAGTCTGGCCGCATGGGCCTTCAGCATTTTATCGGCGACCCCGGATACTTCCGTGGATTTGGACAACAATGGTGGCAGTTACCTGTTGGTGGATACCAATGTTCATCTGATGGTGGCGCGCATCAATTTCGAGCCGGGCAATGCCGATACCTTGACGGCCTGGCTGGATCCCAACCTAACCACGGGTGAAAACAGTCAGGATTC
>JAJXXI010000030.1 GCA_021781185.1 bacterium | reverse complement strand
CAAGCGCAAAGCGCGAGGCTATCGTTCTTCGGAGTATCAGACCGCCATGCTCTACTTCGTGGCTGGCAAGTTACAAGTTCCATACTATGGCTAATTACCCATTACAAACAACGAACAAGCATAAAAATGAATGCCGCCTAACGACCAAGAACTGAGCCACGCCGCCGGTGACTTCCGAACGGCGGAAATCCGAAGCGAAAACTGCCAGGCGTAATCGGCGTTGGCTCCAGTGATGTGTTAGCCAGCAATTCGCGATCACTTGACATAAAGTAAAATCTTGTAATCACCGAGGCTGGCAAGCGGAATGCCCGAACCTCTCTCATAAAATCCTGGCCAGTTTGTCTGAACTCCGCTGACTGTCAATGGCACTGGAAGTGTCGTGTCGAGTGTGCCGCCTGCTACCTCATCATGCCATACCGTATTGCTTGAAGTCGTGCTCACTCTGTAAAGAATGTCACATGTCGAATACTCACCGTCGGCATGAATCGGCACCGATGAACCGGCTTTGTGCGGATGGCCCTCGCGGTAAATAACGGCTCCATTCGTGTCGGTTGCCTCGAATATCCCGGCCTGCTTCAGGTCAGTCACCCAAATGCTCGCCTCCATGTCTCGCTCGCATCTGACTCGAACTCGCTCCATAAAATAATCTGGCTCGGACTTCATCTCCAAAACCGTCACATGAAACTTGTCTGTGGATGACCGATAGTGAATCTCGGTGGCCTGCTTCATCCAAGAAAACATCGAGATGCCCATGACGGCAGCAAGCACAATCGGAAACAAAACGAACACGAAGAAACAAACTAGCAGGACAAGAACAATAACTCTCATCGTCCGTTTCTTCTGCGGAACCGGTGCCGGGATAAGTGGTGGAACTGGCTGATTCATTGCTGGCTAACGACCAAGAACTGAGAAGTTCTCTGTGTTGGACTTCTCATTTTTAGTTAAGTTATTGACCATTCTTGTTGCTTGGTTGTTCAGATACTTTACGCCTCGGTGGGTTCAAATTTCAAGACCCATGATCCATGTCTTTGCTGGTTGCACGCGTGATAGTCCGGGTCATAGCGCCGGTGCGTTTGCCACATCTTCCACAGAATTTTCAGCCAGCGCTGCGCCAAACATCTCAGCGCGCACGCATGACTCTTGCCCTGCGCCCGTTTGGCCAGGTAATACGTCTGTGCCCAGGTGCAGGTCTTGCGGCTGCCGTCGGCCCACAGATGCACCGTGTGCCGGAAAAACCGGTCGCAGTGCCACCGGATCTTGACCCCCCGCATTTGTCCGCTCTTGAAACTCACCGGCGCGCTCCCGGCCACACATTGCAACCCTTGGGCTTGCGGATATTCTTCGCGCTGGCTGCCCACCCCGCTCATCAGCCGCGGGCCCAGCGTCGGTCCGATCCCCGGCAGACTGTCGAAGAGGTCATGGTCGGGATGTTTCCCAAACAGTTCTTCAATCGCCAACCGATACTGGTCCAGTTGCACTTGCAGCGTTTCCAGCGATTGACACAAACTCACCGCCAGCCGGCTCTTGGCCCGCGTCACACTTTCTCCCCCGCAAAACTGATCGGCCCGCGCGAAGATCGCCAGCCGCTGCGGCGCCGTGTCCGAACGCCACAGCTTGTGCGTGTGCAAAAACACCTTCCGCCGATGCACCGTGCATTGCACCAGTTTCTGCGGCGTCGGGAAGGCTTTCACAAAGGCCCACGTAAATGGCTGCGTCCAATCATCAAACGCTTCCAATGCCGCCGGATAATATTCCTGCAACGCCTCCTGCAACTGATTGACCAATGCGGTCCGTTGTTCGATCAATCCCGCTTCATCGGCGCACAGCAACCGCAACTCTTCGAGGATCGGATCCTGTTCCCGCAGTGGCCGCCACTTGGCCCCGTCCAATCGCAATGCATCGGCCAGCGACCATGCGTCCAGCTCGTCATCCTTGACTCCGCTGGGCGCCTGCCGTTGCCGATACGACTTGGCTGCCTTGGGATGCACCGGATAGATACTCACCCCGCTCTTGAGCAGTTGTTCCACTGCCGGGCCGGCGCTGGTTTCAATCGCCATGCCCAGGTCCGAATAGGGTTTGATCCGTTCCCGGAACTGCGCCCAACCCTCTCCGCTGTGCTCGAACCCAAACCGTTCCTTCACCTGGCCCGAGCCGTCCAGAATGTTGACCGCATGTTTCCGTTTGCCCCAGTCCAACCCGCCGTAGTATTTCAACTCACTGTAGGTTTTCATGTGTCCTTTCTGCATCGTCGGCCGGCTGCGCGTCGTGCTGGTATAAGGACCCTCGCAGGGTGCTGTTCTCTCAGACGTTTTGCGCCGGGCCGCTGCGCCGACCGGTGTTCTCAGTTGGAGCCTCGCAGGCTTAGCCACGTCGGACCGTGTTCGGCGCAGGGCGATGCGACCAACCCGGACTTTGGCCGGTCGCAAATTTGAAGAAAAGTTTTTTCCGCTTCCGGCGGGCGCAAAGTTATTCACCGTCGGCTCCGGGGAGCTTTCCCGGGCTCTCCTCGCCGCCGGCTGAATAACTTTGGAACACATACCAGCCACGCCGCCCGCGACTCCCGCCAACCCGAAACCCAAGCGAAAACTGACCGGCGTAACCGGCGTTGGCTCCAGTGATGTGTTAGGCCGCTGGCTTCTGTGTTCTAGCATAATAATCTCTCACGGTCTGCCGATAAAATAAATACCACGATAAAAGTGCTGCGCTACAAATCAGACTCAAATAGCCGTAAAGCGCGGTGGCGAGCGGTGCCTGAGAAGAATGGAAAACAGCCAAAAAGAGCGAAATGGCAAATGGCAAAAAACATAGTGGGCGTGACCAGCGTGAAGCATGGAGAAAGCCATAGACAAGAATCGCGCTGTAAATGCCGATGAGGAAAAACTGCAAAAAACCGCCTCGGTGTAAAAACTCCTCGTAAGTGACCTGCTTGCCGTTGATGACAAAATGCGAATGCTGACCGTGCGCCAGAAGCAAGATGAGAGTGAATATCGGAAATACGAAAGCAAAGATGAGAAGAACCTTGGACACAACGCGCAAGCCATACGGCATCTGCTGAAGCCGGCTGCTGACAAAATGTGTGATATTGCGCATAACGCTCCAAGCGGCCTAACGACCAAGAACTGAGCCACGCCGCCCGCGACTCTCGCCAACCCAAAACCCGCAGCGAAAACGGACCGGCGTAACCGGCGTTGGCTCCAGTGATGTGTTA
>JAJXXI010000602.1 GCA_021781185.1 bacterium | reverse complement strand
GAAGGGAAAATTGAAGTTCCGACCGCTGCATGTGCTGGTCAACAACGCCGGCGGTGCGCAGGGGCTGGACACCGTGGCCGAAGGCCGGGATGCCGACTGGGAAACCATGCTCCAGACCAACGTCCTTGGCGTGCTCCGCGTGACCCGCGCCGCGCTGCCGCTCCTGCCGCACGACGACGGTGCCAGCATCATCAACATTGGCTCCACTGCCGGACACGTCGCCTACGCCGGCGGTTCCGCGTATTGCGCCGCCAAGGCGGGTGAGCGCCAGATCACCCGGGCGTTGCGCCACGAGCTTTTCGGCACCGGCATCCGCGTGAGCACGATTGACCCCGGCCTGGCCGAAACCGAGTTTTCCATCATCCGCTTCAAGGGCGACAGGCAACGCGCCAAGGAAGTTTATGCCGGCACGAATCCGCTCACTGCGGCGGACATTGCCGAAACCATCGTCTGGGTGGCCAGCCGTCCGCCGCATGTGAACATTGACGAAATTCTCATCAAACCGACCGATCAGGTGGAGACCGGAAAAGTTTTTCGGCGGACGAAGAAATAATTTCAAATGCCCCGGTTGGCGCGCCACAGCAACACGGCACCGACCGCCTGGAAGATAAAATTGGGCACCCACAAAATCAGGTGCGGAAAAAATTCCGGCCGGCCCGAGAGCGAATCGCCCAGCATGACGAAGGAGTAATAGATCATGACCAGCACGAGGGCCATGAGGATGCCGATGTTCGTCTCACGCCGGTGGACGCGAATGCCCAGCGGAATGCCGACGAGCGTGAAGCCAAAGCACGCAAAGGAAAAGGCGATCTCCCGGTTCATCGCCACGCGCACCGGCTCAATAAAATCCTTCTGCTGTTTTTGCAGCCTCGCCAGTTGGGTCCGCAACTCCGCCGTCACATTGGTTGAAGTCGTGACCGGCGCGGCCAGGTTTAATTTTTCCAACGCGTGCAGTTCCTGCCGCAATTGACGGAACGTCATGTCGCTGATCTTCGGCTTCACCACGCGGTTCGTCACCGTATTGAGGCTCAAGTTCAAGCTGAGCGTGTTAAACGCGTTCACGATGGGGTTGCCCTGCGCGCCAACTTTAAAAATCCGCGCGTTCACCAGATCGAGCACCAACTGGTCATTGGCCCGATCCGGACTGAGCCGGCCACTGGGGGCCCGGATGGTGGCGACCACGTTGGTTTCGTTCTCCAACTTGTAAATCATCACGTTCTCCAGCTCCCCCCCCCGGTTTTTATCCACGTAAAAAATGTAGCCTGGAAAATCGCGGATGAACCGGCCTTGGGGCAGTTGCGCATTGACCATGTCGGCGAGCATTTCCTGCTTGAGGTTCAGGAAGGCCACCCGGGAGCGCGGCCCAATATCCATGTTGAACCACGCGCTCAACGCGCAGCAAAGCAGGCTCAACAGCAGCACTGGCGAGATCAGCGAGAGCAAACTGATCCCGCCCGCCCGCGCCGCCGTCAGTTCCTGTTCCGCGCTGAAACGGCCGAACACCAGCAAAGTCGCCGTGATAAACCCCATCGGCAGCGCATAGACACAGGCGAACGGCAGCAGCAGCCCGATCGCCTTGAGAACCAGCCACAGGCTGGCGTGCCCGCTAAAGAGCAACGGCATCACATCCTTGAGCACGTTGAGCAGCAGCACCACAAAGGCAAAGACCGCCACGGTGAGCAGCAGCGTGGCGAGAACCTGGCCGACAAGATATTTGTGGAGCGTTTTCAATTTGAATCCGTGCGCAAAGTGGCGGATTTGCAGTGGCAAGCAAAGCGAATTTCTCCGCCACAAAACGAGGCGCGCGGCGGAGTTGCCTCCGCCGCGCGTCTTTCCCATCCCTGCGAATCACCCAAATCAAGGCGAGGTAATGATGTAAAACCGCTGCGGAAGACTTGCAGTTTGCGAATCAGTAAACGTGGCCGGTGTGCCGCCGAACTTCCCGCTACCCACCAGATCCCAAGTTCCGATGACCGGCTGCAAGGCAATGTTCGTGGTCGCCCACACGCGGTAATCCGCGTCCTGCGTTCCGCCGAACGAAAACTGCACGTTGCCGCCCCCCGTCAACCGCACCGCACTGGTCATCGCCGGTGCCGTCGGCGTAACAACGGTGAGCGTCACGATGCTGCTGGTGACACTGCCGGTGGCGTTGGTAATGATGACGGAATAGGTCGTCGCATCCGCCGACTGAACATTCGGAATGCTCAGCGTCGCGTTGGTGGCGCTGGCGTAGGGCGCGTTGGTGCCATCTTGCATCCATTGATAGGATGGATCGGGGATGCCGGAAGCCGCGACCGTGAGCGTGGCCGCTTCCCCTGCCGTATTTGTCACGCTTGCCGGCTGGGTGATGATGGTGGGCGCAAGTTGCGGCTGCCAGCCGTAGAACCATGTGGGAATGTTTGTCGCGGCGAGGAGGCGCGCATCGTTGCCGCTGAGGCTGGTGACCATGGCAAACGTAACGGGGCTGCTGGCCATTGTGTTCTCGTCTTGCCAGAAGAGAAAGTTGCCGCTGAAGAGCGAGGCCGATGGGGCGATGTAGTTGGTGGCAAAGTTGCAGCCATACCACGAAACATTATTACCCGCCGTGCCGTTGCTGCCGGCAATCGTAATCGTGCCGACGCCGGCATCTGCAGTGAACGTGCAGTTCACGAACGACATGCCATTGGCGGTGTAAGTTGCCCCTGAGTTCAGCCAGGGATAGCTGGAACTGGAGGTCGCAGAGGTATCCGTGCGGGCGGCGGTGAGGTTGAATCCGGACGAACCGCTGATCGTGTCAATCAGGCACTGGTCAAAGTAGAGATTACCGCCACCCCAGATGTAGTCAAAGTTTCCCTTGATGATGCTCTTGTAAAAGTAAATTTGGGACTGCGACGAACCGTTGGCCAGGATCGTGTCCTGCCGGCTGTCAATTTCGCAATTGTTCACGATGCACCGCTTTGCATTGCTTTCAGACATCAACGCCTCGGCCTGCCCGCCGCCCTGCGGCGTGCTGTTGGAAATCGTCAGCGTGTCGAGCACAACGTCGTTGGCATTCACCTTGAACGTCATGCGCGCGTGCGTGGTGCCACCGTTGGCCGACTGGAAGTTGGCGTTGTTCGGGAAGGAAATAATCGCTCCCGTGCGGCTTTGCCCACGGAGTGTGACGTTATGTTTGCCGGCAATATCCACGATCTCGTGGTAGAGGCCGTTACGGATGTTGATGACGCGCTGCGT